>JAQBPZ010000063.1 GCA_028287225.1 Gemmatimonadota bacterium | reverse complement strand
CGAGCTCGCGCGGTGGCGCGAGCGCGACCTCTCCACGGACCGCATCGCCAGCGCGCCGGCGGCCGGCCGCGTGGCCGGTATCGAGAGCGATGGCCAGCTCGTCGTTCTCGCGGCCGATGGCGTCGTCACGCGCCACCGGACCGGCTCACTCACCTTCGCCGACCCGCACCCGCCCACATGCTCCTGACCTTCGACGTCGGCAACTCGGAAACGACCGTCGGCCTCTTCGACGGCGACCACCTGCGTGCGCACTGGCGCATGATCACCGACTCGCCCCGCTCGGCGGACGAGGTCGGGGTGCTGCTGCGCGGGCTCCTGGCCGGGGCCGATGTGGAGGTGCTGCAGGTGCGCGGGGTCGCCATCGCCTCGGTGGTGCGCGGGATGGCCGTGCACCTGGAGGAGGCGTGCGAGCGGTGGATCCCCGGGGCGCGGGTCGTGATCTTCGACGCCACGTCGCCGCTGCCGATCACGCTCGACGTGGAGGAGCCGTCCACGGTGGGGGCGGACCGGATCATCAACACCCTCGTGGCGAGCCGCCGCTACCAGCGCGACTGCATCGTCGTCGACCTGGGCACCGCGACGACCTTCGACTGCATCACCGCGAACGGCGTCTTCCTCGGCGGGGTGATCGCGCCCGGGGTGCGGACGTCGGCCGAGACGCTGTTCCGCCGCACGTCGAAGCTGCCGGCCACGGAGCTCGAGCCGCCCACGCGCGCGATCGGCCGCCGGACGGAGGAATGCATCCGCGCGGGCGTGATGTTCGGTGCCGCGGACGCCATCGACGGGATCGTCCGCCGGATCATGGCCGAGTGGCCCAACGCGGACGCGCCGATGGTCGTGGCCACCGGGGGCCTGGCCGAGCTGTTCGCGCCGCTGTGCGAGACCTTCGACGAGGTGGACCCGCACCTCACGCTCAAGGGGCTGGAGATGGCATACCGGCTGGTGAAGCCGGTCTATCCGCCGGCGCCGTAGGGAGAGCCCCCGGGACGCATCCAGACGGGCGGTTCGGAGCGGATGCAGCGAGTGCATCGAAGACTGCCGGATTGCTTCAGGCGCGACGACGCTCTCCATCGCGCGCCGGGGTGATCCGGCCGTTTTCGCTGAAATTCGCTGCATCCGGTCCGAACGGCCACGTCTGGATGCGTCCCGAGCGCCAGCCGCCCACGGCAGCGCAGCTGGAGGACACGCGTGGCACCGAACGCTCTAAGTATCAGTCCGCCAACAATTTACGGGCCACTGGCTCATGCGACTGGCGCCCCTTGCCTCCCGGCTCGGGGTGGGGTATTATCCTCCGTTGTTAGCACTCCCGATAAGTGAGTGCTAAGAGCCGAAGCAGCCTTTTTTATTCACCGTTCCATCAAGCGGAGGCGCACCACCTATGGCCACCAAGAGCGCGGCCGGCGTGAAGATCACGCCGCTGTCCGACCGGGTCGTCGTGAAGGCATCGGAAGACACCGAGCAGATGCGCGGCGGTCTGTACATCCCGGATACGGCGAAGGAGAAGCCGCAGCAGGGCGAGATCATCGCTGCTGGCCCGGGCAAGTACGAGGACGGCAAGCTCGTCCCGATGTCGGTCAAGGTCGGGGACAAGGTCCTCTACGGCAAGTACAGCGGCACCGAGATCACCCTGGACAACGAGCAGTACCTGATCCTCCGCGAGTCCGATGTGCTCGCGGTCGTCGCGTAATCACTGCCAACGACTTTAGAGGAATCCATACATGGCTAGCAAGGAACTGCATTTCAACGTCGACGCCCGCGCTGCGCTGAAGCGCGGTGTCGATCAGCTCGCCGAGGCGGTGAAGGTCACCCTCGGTCCCAAGGGCCGTAACGTCGTCATCGACAAGAAGTTCGGCGCCCCCACGGTCACCAAGGACGGCGTCACCGTCGCCAAGGAGATCGAGCTCTCGGATCCGCTCGAGAACATGGGCGCCCAGATGGTGAAGGAAGTCGCGACCCGGACGTCGGACAATGCCGGCGACGGCACCACGACCGCGACCGTCCTGGCCCAGGCGATCTTCCGCGAAGGCCTCAAGAACGTCACGGCCGGCTCCAACCCGATGGCGATCAAGCGCGGCATCGACAAGGCCGTCGCCGCCGTCATCGAGGAGCTGAAGCGCATCAGCGTCCCGACGACGGGCAAGAAGGAGATCGCCCAGGTCGGCACCATCTCCGCGAACAACGACAGCGAGATCGGCAACCTGATCTCCGAGGCGATGGAGAAGGTCGGCAAGGACGGCGTGATCACGATCGAGGAGGCGCGTGGCCTCGAGACGGAGCTCACGACGGTCGAGGGCATGCAGTTCGACCGCGGCTACGTCTCCCCGTACTTCGTCACCGATCCGGAGAAGATGGAAGCGGTGCTCGAGGACGCGATGGTCCTCATCCACGACAAGAAGATCTCCTCCATGAAGGACCTGCTCCCGGTCCTCGAGAAGGTCGCACAGCTCGGCAAGCCGCTGCTCATCATCGCCGAGGACGTCGATGGTGAGGCGCTCGCGACGCTCGTGGTGAACAAGCTCCGCGGCACGCTCAAGGTCGCCGCCGTCAAGGCGCCGGGCTTCGGCGATCGCCGGAAGGCGATGCTGCAGGACATCGCGATCCTGACCAACGGCCAGGTCATCAGCGAGGAAGTCGGCTTCAAGCTCGAGAACGCCGTCGTCACGGACCTCGGCCGCGTGAAGCGCGTCGTCGTGGACAAGGACAACACCACGCTGATCGACGGCGGCGGTGAGGATGCGAAGATCCAGGGCCGGATCAAGGAGATCCGCGCTGCGATCGAAGCGTCCACCTCCGACTACGACAAGGAGAAGCTGCAGGAGCGCCTGGCGAAGCTCGCCGGCGGCGTGGCGGTGATCAACGTCGGCGCCGCGACGGAAGCCGAGATGAAGGAGAAGAAGGCCCGCGTCGAAGACGCGCTGCACGCCACGCGTGCCGCCGTCGAGGAAGGGATCGTCCCCGGTGGCGGCGTCGCCCTCATCCGCGCGCAGAAGGCCCTCAAGACCCTCAAGCTCGACGACCTCGAGGAGCAGATCGGCGTCGACATCATCCGTCGCGCCATCGAGGAGCCGCTCC
>JAQBPZ010000194.1 GCA_028287225.1 Gemmatimonadota bacterium | reverse complement strand
CCGCCCCGGTCACGGCGCCCGCGGACATTCGCCGTCCGCAGCCGGCCGCGCCGGCGCGCGAGCTGGCGGTCGCCGGCGCCGTGTCGGACCTGAGCGACGCCGAGCTCGCGTCGCTCCTGCACGACATCGAATCGCTCGATGCGGTCCCCGCGGCCGCCGTCGACGTCGACGCCACGTCGCTGGCCCCCGCCGCGTCGGCACGGGGGAACTCCTGATGCGCACGCTCCCGCAGGCCCTCGCCACGATCGCCTTCTCGCTCCTGCTCGCCCCGGCGCCCGCGTCCGGGCAGGGCGGTGAGGCCGCGCCGGGACGGCAGCGGATGGAGCAGCAGCTCCGCCAGGGACTCTGGCGCATCACGAAGGAGCGCGTCGGGCTGACCGACGAGCAGATGCGGAAGCTCGAGGGCACCACGGCGCGGTTCGATCCCCGCCGTCGCGCGCTGCTGGCCGACGACCGGAGCCAGCGTCAGCTCCTGCGCGCGGAGCTCCTGCCGGGCCACACCCCGGACCAGGACCGCGTCGCGGCCGCGCTTGACCGGCTGCTCCTGCTCCAGCGACAGCGGGCGGACCTCAACGCCGAGGAGCAGCGCGAGCTCGCCGGCTTCATGACCCCTGAGCAGCGCGCGCGGTTCGCGGCACTCCAGGAGCAGGTTCGGCGCCGGGCCGACGCCCTGCGTCGCAGCCGCCGCGACGTGCCGCCGGCGCGCTGACGGCCCGGCAGGAACCGAGCCGGCGGCGGCGCCCCGTCGCCCGGAACGCATCCTGCGGGGAGCATTCTCACCGGCCCATGCGGGACCGGGCGACGATGGACCAGCGAGTGACACACGATGAGCGAGCCCGACGAGGTGCGCGTGTGGACCGGCGAGCAGGGGCCCGCCGCGGTCAGCGCCGCGGCTCCCGCTGATGCCGGCCACGCGCCGGGCGAGCCGCTGCCGCCGACGCGCGATGCCGTACGGGACGCCCTCGATCACGCGCGCCACGCCGCCGCCATCCTGTTCGGTGCTCCGGGCACCCGTCCGTTCGCGATCCGGTACTGGACCGGCCACGTGGAGCCGTCGCGCACCGGCGTGCCCTCCGCGACGGTCGTGATCGCGCGTCCGGGTGCCCTGCGGCGCATGCTCCTTCCGCCCAGCGAGCTGTCCATCGTCGAGGCGCTGATGTCGGGCGACGTGGACGTGGACGGCGACCTCGAGTCGTTGATCGGCATGGCCGAGGAGATCCGCGCCAGGATCGCCTCGCCGAGCATCGCGGCCCGGCTCGCGTGGCACCTCTTCCGCCTGCCCTCCGAGTCCGCGCCGTCGCCCGTGCGCGCGAGCCGTGCCGCCGAAACGGTCCAGCGCGACGGACACGCGCATCAGCCGGCACGCGACCGTGCCGCGATCCGCTATCACTACGACGTGGGCAACGACTTCTACGCGCTCTGGCTCGATGCGCGCATGGTCTATTCGTGCGCCGTCTACGAGCACGAGGTCGATCCCGAGGAGGGACTCGCCCAGGCGCAGGTGGCGAAGCTGGACCTCGTCTGCCGCAAGCTCGGGCTGCGCCCCGGCGACCGCCTGCTGGACGTGGGCTGCGGCTGGGGCGCGCTCGTCATCCACGCCGCGGAGCACTATGGGGTCAATGCCGTCGGCATCACGTTGAGCGACGCACAGGCCGCGCTCGCGTCCGAGCGCATCGCCGCGGCGGGCATCGCCGACCGGTGCCGTGTCGAGATCCGCGACTATCGCGCCCTCGCTCCCCTCGGCCCCTTCGATCGCATCTCCAGCGTGGGGATGGTGGAGCACGTCGGCATCGCGAAGCTGCCGGAGTACTTCGCCGCGCTGTACGCGGCGCTCCGGCCCGGCGGGCTCCTCCTCAACCACGGCATCGTCAGCGTGAACGCCGCGCGGCCCGCCGGTCCGTGGAGCTGGCTGGAGCGACGCCTCTGGAAGCGCGACGCGTTCATCGACCAGTACGTCTTTCCCGACGCGCGCCTCACGACGCTCGCGCCCGTGATCGCACTGGGCGAGGCCGCGGGCTTCGAGACGCGCGACGTCGAGAGCCTGCGTGAGCACTATGCCCGGACGCTCCGCGCGTGGGTGCGGCGGCTCGAACGGCGGCGCGACGACGCCGTTCGCCTCGCCGATCTGCGCACCTATCGCACCTGGCGGCTGTACATGAGCGCCTCCGCGTGGGGCTTCGCGCAGGGCAGCATCAACGTGGTGCAGACCCTGTTCGCCAAGCCGAACGCCGGCAAGGCGGAGGTCCCGCTGCGCCGCTCGCTCTGACGAGGCCGTCCGCGTACCCGGCAAGCGCACGCGTCGCCACGTGTGAATCGCATCCGGCGGGAGGCGGGCTCCCGAAGAACCGAAACACCCGGGCGCTGCGACCGCAGCGCCCGGGTGTCGCACCCCATGGGCCCGGCGCTATGGCTTCGGGGCGCCGGCCATCTTGACCGTCCAGTAGGAGGGATCGGACTTCGCCCAGTCGGCCGACACCATGCTCTGCTTCGGCAGGAAGGCGTAGTGGTCGGTCTGGCTGCCCGCCAGGTAGTTGGCGGCGGCGGCCGCCGCGCGCTTCCGTCCCTCGTCGCCTCCCAGTGCGGCCAGGTATGCGGCGCCGTGGATCGCTTCGCCGTCGTCGATGTCGCTCATCGACTTGCGGCCGATGAAGACGAAGAAGGTGCCAGCCGGCGCGCCGGCGGTCGCCTCGTAGACCGAGTAGCTGTCGGCGACGTGTGCGCTCTCGTGCGCAGCCTTGACGCTCTTGCGCTCGTCGACGAACTCGGCGTTGTGCCCGGGCCGTACCGACACGCGGGAGATGCTGAAGAAGCGCATGTCCGGGAGGCTGGCCTGGCCGTAACTCAGGTCATCACGGAGCCGGAGCACCATCGTTCGCGAGTCCGTGAGCATCTCGCTCTCCTGCGGGGCCATGCGCGCATCGATGGCGGCGAGGGCGGGCGCATCGTCATACGCCTTGTTGAGCCGCGTGTACTCGGCCCACGAGGGGTAGCCGGAGAGGAACCAGGTCTCCCGGGGTCCGGTGAGCGAGCGAATGGCGAGGAAATGATACGTCGACTTCGCGGCCATCTGGGCGCGTGCCCACTCGCTTTCGAGCTTGTCGTGGGCTGGTCCGCGGCCCGGTTTCACCGTCTCGCGAGCGATGGTGAGGATCTTGTACGGGTTCGGCGGCGCGGAAGCCTGTGCGCCGACCGACGGCGATGTGGCGACGACGAGCGCGAGGGCAAGGAGCGTGAAGCGGCTGGACATGGAGTCTCCCGGGTGGGGGGCTCCGGAGTACGGAAGTCGCCGGTGGTCACGCGGAGTCGCGGCCGCGGCGTCCCGACTCGGGAGCGTACGAGAGCGCGTACAGGTGCAGGGCGAACATACACGGAACCAGCGAGTCCGCCAGTGACATCCCGATATGATCGCATCGGCAGGTGAAACGGAGCTACCGAGTCTGCCCATCCCCACCAGCGGCTGCGCGCCCTCGCGCCTCGCGAGCTTGTCGCCGAGACCAGGCGCAGCAGCGGTGACGGCGTCTGCCCCCCGCCATGCTCCCCCGAGCCCCAGTTCGAGCCGCCCCGGGAGTGCCGGAGGCTCGTTCGGAGTTGGTTCCAGTTCCCGCTGTCCACGCGTCGCGTAGCGTGCAATTCTCGCGATTGTTAGCTTAGGCAGGTGAGGTTGCCAGGCGTTGAGCACCCGCCGGGATCGGCTACCGGGGATGAACCGGGTATGGACCGCCATGAACTCACCGGGGCTCGCTGGAACAGACCTTATTGATTGTTATCCGGCAGCGGAAGGATTCGGACAGCAACGAGCGCCAGACAGGGAGCTGACGTGCAGCAGTAGAACCACCTGCCCGGGTGGCGGAATCGGTAGACGCAGGGGACTCAAAATCCCCCATTGGGCAACCAATATACGAGTTCGAGTCTCGTCCCGGGTATCATCGGGAAGTCCCCGAAACATCAACCAGAAACCCCCGAATCTGCAGTGCGCAGATTCGGGGGTTTCTGGCCTGACGTGGAGTTGATGTGGGAGGCGCCGGGGAACGATGCGACTGATCGTCGCACGCCGACTCCTCAACCTGACTGCCATCGGACCTCCGGCTATCGTGTGCCCTTGAACGCCCCCCCGGTCCCGACGACCTGCGCCCACCCGAGCTCCGTCCAGTCCAGCTCCTCCTCGAGACGCTGGAACGCCGCATCGCCGATCGTACCGTCGTCCCGGAGTGCGAGGAGCCGCTGCCGTTCCGCAGCCATCGCGACGCTCACCGCGACGGCGTCGTCATCGCCCCCGCTGGAGCGCATCGTCGAGGCGGGGGCGTCGGCGTGCATTGCGCCCGCTCGAGCCGCCTCGGCGCGCCGCAACTGAAGTGCGTAGCGATGCAGCACCATCTGTGTCCCCTCGCCACCCGGGCATCCAGCCGCCGCGGCGACGGCGGCTCGCAGCGTCTCCACCCGGGCGAGGCGCACCTCCCGGTCCACGGATCCGTCATCCTCGAGTCCCAGGCGCAGCAGGAGTGGACGCAGCGTGAGCCCCTGCAGGACCAGCGTGCCAAGGGTGACGCCGAAGGCCGTCGTGACGATCAGGTCCCGATAGGGGAAAACCGGCGGGAGCGCGAGCGCGGTGGCGAGCGTCACCGTGCCTCGCATGCCGCTCCACCCGATGAGCGCCGCGCCTCGCGGCGTGAGGGCTTCGGCATCACCGGGCAGCGACGGACGTCCGCCCTGCGACCGGCCACGCCAGCGGATGATGACGGCGGCGACGCTCACCCATGCCAGGCGCGCGAGGATCACAGCCAGCGTGACAGCCATCGCGATCCCGACGTAGCGTGCACCTGTGGCCCCGGTGAGGCGCGCCGAGATTGCCCTGAGCTGAAAGCCGATGAGGATGAACGCCAGCACGTTCAACACGAAGGTCGCGACCTCCCACACCGCCCACGCCGGAATTCGGATCCGCGCGGGCATGATCTCCGGTGAGCGACGGGACGCGGCCATCGCGAACACCACCATCGTTATGATCCCGGAGAGGTGGAGCTGCTCGGCGAGGATCCACACGAGGAACGTGGTGCAGAACTGCACGATGACAGCGGTTGCGACGTCCGAGATGCGTGCATTCACCAGCAGCGTGAGGCGCGAGAGCACCAGTGCGAGTACCACGCTGCCGAGCGTGACGCCGAGCAGTGCCGGCAGCACGCTCCATCCCGAGAACGAGCCAGCGACGGTGGCGCCGACGGCAAGCCGGTAGATCAGCAGCGCACTTGCGTCGTTGAAGAGGCTTTCCCCCTCGAGGATCGTGAGCAGGCGGTGCGGCGGGCGAAGCGCCCTGAGCACCGTGGTGGCTGCGGCCGCATCCGGCGGTGCAACGATGGCCCCCAGGGCGATGGCGGCGGCCCAGGGCATGTCCGGCACGAGCAGCCGCGCGAGGATGGCGACGACAACGACCGTGAGCGTCACGGCGCCGAGGGCGAGGCTCGCGACGTGACGCCAGTTCGCGCGCAGGTCCCGCGGAGAGGCATCGAACGCGGCGTCGACGAGCACCGGGGCGACGAAGAGGGCGAGAGCCAGCTCCGGGTCCAGCACGAGCGTCGGCGCTCCGGGCATCAGCGCAAGCGCGGCACCGGCGAGGGCGACGAGCGCGGGGTACGGCGCGCGGATTCGCCGCGCCAGCGCGGCCAGCGCCGCACCGCCGAGCAGCAGGGCGATCACTACCTCGAAGACCTTCACGGTGTCTCCATGTCGATTTCAGGACGTGCAGAAATCAGGTGGGAGCGGACGCTGCGCACAACCAACGAGGCTGCTCCCGCTGCAGAACGACGCCTGCGACCAGCAGCGGGACGACCGCTGGCCGAAGCCGAGCGATGGCCCGGCCATTGCAGGCCACCGAAAACGGTTCTTCAGGCGAGGCGACCTGGATGGATGACGACAGCGGTGCGGACCAGTCCGACTTCGATCTGACCAGGCGTCAGCTGCTCAAGCTCACTGCCGCGGCGGGCGGCGCGATCATCGCGAGCCAACTGCTGCCTGGAGATGTGAAGGTCGCCGAAGCGCATGAGGTGGGCGCCGCGAGCGCTCCGATGACCGTGGTGCTGCGCGTGAACGGTGCCGATCACCGGTTGACGCTGGACTCGCGCACCACCCTGCTGGACGCCCTCCGGGAGCACCTGCACCTGACGGGGTCGAAGAAGGGCTGCGGACTCGGCCAGTGCGGAGCGTGCACCGTGCTCCTGGACGGCAAGCGCGTGAAGTCCTGCCTCTCGCTCGCGGCCCTCGTGGAGGGGCGTGACATCACCACGATCGAGGGGCTGGCGACGGGCGACGATCTGCATCCGCTGCAGGCCGCCTTCATCGAGCGAGACGCCTTCCAGTGCGGATACTGCACCTCGGGCCAGATCATGGCGGGCGTCGCCTGCATCGCCGAGGGGCACGCCGGCTCGCCCCGGGAGATCCGGGAGTGGATGAGCGGCAACCTCTGCCGCTGCGGCGCCTACGACCACATCGTCGCGGCCATCCAGGACGCGGCGCACGCGACCGCACCGCGAACGGGGGACTGAGCCATGCACCCCTTCATCCTCGAGCGCCCGACAAGCCTGGCCGCGGCGCTGGCCTTTCGCGCGCAGGCCGGCCGCAACGACGCGCCGGCCGAGTACATCGCCGGAGGCACGGACATGATCCAGCTCCTCCAGGAAGACGTGCGCCGCCCCGACCGGCTCGTCAGCCTGGCGGGCCTGCTCGACCGCCGCATCGACGTCGGCCCGCAGGGGCTCCGGCTCGGTGCGGCGGCAACGATGGCGGAGGTAGCGGCACACGCCGATGTCGTGCGGCAGTATCCCCTGATCGCGGGCGCCCTGCTCGACTCCGCGAGCCCGCAGGTGCGCAACCAGGCGACGATGGGGGGCAACCTCCTGCAGCGCACCCGCTGTCCGTACTTCCGCGACGTCGGCTATGCCGCGTGCAACAAGCGGAATCCGGGCTCGGGATGTTCCGCCATCGGCGGCGAGAACCGCTGGAACGCGGTGCTCGGCACCAGCGAGGCCTGTATCGCCGCGCATCCCTCGGATCTGGCCGTCGCGCTCGTGGCGCTCGATGCCGTCGTGATCGTGCGCGGTGCGAGTGGTGAACGCGCGCTGCCGCTCGACGACCTCTATCGCCTGCCGGCCGAAGCGCCCCACATCGAGACGGTGCTCCAGCCGGGCGAGGTGATTGCCGCGATCACGGTGCCGGCCGGCGCATCCGGGCTGCGCTCGCACTACGTCAAGGTGCGGGACCGCGCCTCATTCGAGTTCGCGGTCGTCGCCGCTGCGGTCGCGCTGCGGATGGACGGTGCCCGCATCGGAGAGGCACGCGTCGCGCTTGGCGGGGTGGGGACCAAGCCGTGGCGGGTGCGGCAGGTCGAGACGGCCCTGGCCGGGTCCCCTCTGGAGCCCGCGGTCCTGCGCGCGGCAGCGGCACGAGCCGCCGAGGGCGCGCGCGGCCATGGACACAACGACTTCAAGATCGAGCTGATGCAGCGCGCCATCGTGCGCGGAATCGAGACGGCGGGGGAACACGCATGACCGCTCCATACATGGGCAAGCCCATCAGCCGTGTGGACGGCCGGCTCAAGGTCACCGGCACGGCCAATTACGCGGCGGAGCAGGATCCCCCCCGGCTCGCCTTCGGCGCCATCGTGCGGAGCACAATCGCGAGCGGCCGCATCGCGACCATCGACACCGCTGCGGCGGCAGGCGCGTCCGGGGTCGTGACGGTGCTCACGCATCGCAACGCGCCGCGCTACGCGGGGCCGCCGCACAAGGCGATGGTGGACCCGGAACGCGGCGAGAAGCTGCGAGTCCTGCAGGACGACCGCATTACCCACCAGGGCCAGCCGGTCGCCCTGGTGATCGCCAACACGCTCGAGGAGGCGACCCACGCGGCGACGCTGGTGCGCGTCACGTACTCGGCCGCGCCCGCCATCACCGACATCGCGCATGCCCGGGCGGTCCTGCCGACGCAGCAGAAGACCGACCAGGGCGAGCGACAGTCGCCTGTGCAGCAGCGCGGCAATCCCCAGGGCGCCCTGGCCGCGGCCGAAGTGAAGGTCGATCACCAGTACGTCATCCCGCGCGAGAACAACAACCCGATCGAGCTCCACGCGACGGTGGCTGCGTGGGAGGGCGACCGGCTGACGCTGTGGGACAAGTCGCAGTGGGTGGACAACGTCGCGCTGGAGATGGCCGCCATCTTCGGGGTGCCTCCGGAAAGCGTCAGGGTGGTCTCCCCCTTCGTGGGGGGCGCCTTCGGATCGGCGCTGCGCACCTGGGCCCACGTGCCGCTCGCCGCGATGGGCGCACGGGTCACGCGGCGGCCCGTGAAGGTGATGCTCTCGCGGCGCGAGATGTACTACGGCACCGGCTACCGTCCGCACACCACGCAGCGCGTCGCCCTCGGTGCCTCCGCCGACGGCCGACTCTCGGCCATCCTGCACGAGGACGAACAGGAGACCTCCACGTACGAGGAGTACACGGAGGCGGTCCTCGATGCGACGCGATTCCTGCATTCCTGCCCGAACGTGTACACGCGTCACCGCATCAAGCGGTTGAACGTGCACACGCCGACGTGGATGCGGGGGCCTGGCGAGGCGAGCGGCGTCTTCGCGCTCGAGTGTGCCATGGACGAGCTGGCCGTCGCGCTCCAGCTCGATCCCGTGGAGCTGCGGCTGCGCAACGAGCCGGAGCGGGACGAGTACAGGAAGCTCCCATTCTCGAGCCGGTCGACGCGGGAGTGCTACCGCGTGGCGACCGAGCGATTCGGCTGGGGCCGGCGCAACCCGGAGCCGCGCTCGATGCGCGACGGGCGATGGCTCATCGGCTGGGGGATGGCGACCGCGACGTACCCGTCGAACTGGGCGCCGGCCGCCGCGCGGGCACGCCTCCTCCCCGACGGCAGCGCAGAGGTGTCGAGCGCGGCCAGCGACATGGGTCCGGGCACCTGGACGTCCATGACCCAGGTCGCGGCCGAGACTCTCGGCCTCCCCATGGAGCGCGTGAGGTTCACGCTCGGCGACAGCCGGCTGCCGAACACGCCGCCGCATGGCGGCTCGATGACCATGGCGAGCGTGGGCAGCGCCGTCCAGGCGGCGTGCCGAAAGGTGCGCGCCGATGCCCTGGCGCGTGGCAGTGAAGGCAATGACCTCGTGGCGGCGATGCGTCGCATCGGCCAGCCCGTGGAGGCCACGGTGAATGCGACGCCCGGTGCGGATGCCCAGAAATACTCGAAGCATGCCTTCGGAGGCGTGTTCGTGGAGGTCGCGGTGGATCCGGACCTCGGGGAGACGCGCGTGCGGCGCGTCGTCGGCGCATATGGCGTCGGGCGCGTCATGAATCCGAAGCTGAGCCGAAGCCAGTGCATTGGCGGCATGATCGGTGGCATCGGCATGGCGCTCATGGAGCACGCGGTCGTGGATCCGCGCAACGGGCGGATCCCGAACGCCAATCTGGCCGAGTACCCGGTGCCCGTGCACGCGGACAGCCCGCCGGTCATGGACGTGATCTTCGTGGACGAGCATGATCCGCACGTGAACCCCCTCGGCGTGAAGGGGCTGGGGGAGATCGCCATCGTCGGCATCGCCTCGGCGGTGGTCAATGCAGTCTATCATGCCACGGGGAAGCGGATCCGCGAGCTGCCCGTCACACCCGACAAGCTGCTCTGACCAGGCGGCGCTACCGCGCGCCAGGTCGGTGCCGCAGCCGCGAAGCAGGTATGGCACGCGTATTCATCACCGGCTCATCGGACGGTCTCGGACGGATGGCGGCGCGGTGGCTGGTGGGCCAGAAGCACCAGGTCGTGCTGCATGCACGCCACGAGGGCAGGGCACGCGAGGCGCTTGCGGGCGTGCCGGGCGCTGAAGACGTCCTGGTTGGCGACCTGGCGCACCTGGATGAGGTGAAACGGCTTGCCGAAGCGGCCAACGCAACCGGCCATTTCGACGCGGTGATCCACAACGCCGGAGTGTATCGAGCCCCAGGCGAGGTGCTGCTCGCAGTCAACACGCTGGCGCCATACCTCCTCACATGCCTGGTGCAGAAACCTCGTCGCCTCATCTACCTCAGCTCCGGCCTGCACCGGCAGGGTGATCCGGGGCTGGAGCACATGACGTCCGGGAGAGCGCACATCAGCTACTCGGATTCCAAGCTGCTCGTCGTTCTGCTGGCGAAAGCCGTGGCCCGCAAGTGGCCGGACGTCTACGTCAACGCTGTCGACCCGGGCTGGGTCCCGACGAGGATGGGCGGCCGCGATGCCCCCGACGATCTCGCGAAGGGGTGGGAGACGCAGGCATGGCTTGCGGTCGGCCATGACGGCGGGGCGAGAGTCAGCGGCCGCTACATGCACCACAGGACAGTCGCACGACATCACCCAGCCGTTGATGACATCTCGCTTCAGGACGAGTTCCTCACCACCTGTGAGCGCATCACGGGAATTGCCCTGCCTATGCCACTCGCCAGCGAGCACTCATAGCACGAGGCAGGTCACCGGCCCGGGTCCGGTCAGCGGTGCGCCACCGGATGCAGGCGCGAGGGATGGGCCATCGGTCCTGGTGAAGTCTGCGATGCGATCTGGAGAGCTTCTGCGGGCATCGGGGGGTACCGTTGGGTGGGGGGATAGTGCAGACTCGGGGACCGCATGCACCCTGCGGAGACCCTTTCCCTCGACCAGGGTCATGCCCCGAGCTACCATTGGGGGGCTCACATTCCGCGATCGCTCACGCGACATACGACTTCGAGTCTCGTCCTGGGTACCATGTCCCTCACGCCGTCGCTCCTGACGCGCCCCGACGGCGCCTCCGGCCGCGGGTCCGCTTTCCCTGGCACCCCGCCGTGACCGCCGTCGACACCCACCGCACCTCCGACGTCACGGCCAGCATCCGCGCCGCACAGGTCGGGGTGGTCACCAACCTCGTGCTCGCCGGCACGAAGATCGGCGCGGGTATCCTCGGCAGCACGTACGCGCTCGTCGCCGATGGCGTGGAGTCCCTCGCCGACGTCGCCTCCTCCCTCATCGTCTGGGGCGGCATCGCCGTCGGCGCGCGTCCCGCCGACGAGGACCATCCGTACGGCCACGGCAAGGCGGAGTCGGTCGCCGCGGCCATCGTCTCGCTCATGCTGCTCGTCGCCGGCGTCTTCATCGGCATCCAGGCGGTCCGCGAGATCCGCACGCCGCACCGCTTCCCGGCCCCCTGGACCCTGCTCGTCCTGCTCGGCGTCGTCATCGTGAAGGGCATCCTCGCGCGCCGCGTCTCCGCAGTCGGCCGCGCGAGCGCCAGCGCCGCGGTGGAAGCGGACGCCATGCACCACCTCAGCGACGCGGTCACCTCCGGCGCCGCCTTCATCGGCATCAGCGCGGCGCTGCTCGGCCGCTACTTCGGCGGGGGCGCGCAGTGGGCCGCCGCCGACGACTGGGCCGCGCTCGTCGCGTCCATGGTCATCATGTGGAACGGGATCGCGATGTTCATGGTGGGGCTGCACGACCTCATGGACCGCAGCCCGGGCGCCGAGGTGCTCGAGCCGCTGCGGCATGCCGCGCTGTCCGTGCGCGGCGTCTGCGCGGTGGAGAAGCTCGCCGCGCGGCGCGTGGGCAATGGATACCGCGTCACCATCCACGTGCAGGCGTCGCCGACGATCACCCTGGCCGAAGGCCACGCGCTGGGTGGACGCGTGAAACGGGCGATGTGCGCGGGCACGCACCGCATCCAGTCGGTGCTCGTGCACATGGAACCGTACGAGCCGCCGACGCCTCCCACCTGATCGCCCGACCGTGATGTATCCGATCCGCTCCACAATCAGGACGAGCGAAAGCTGAGAATTCTCTCAGGAAAGACGTTCACGTTCGCCTCCGCCAATGGGCAGATGTGAGACGCATCGGGAAGGGTGGTAAAGCATCGCCCGGCGGGTAGCTTGACCGACCGGGCTTTGTGCCACCGGGACGCCATGGCTCGTCATCCCATGCAGGCCGCCCCGCCCCCCCACTCCGTTTCACCGCCATGCCAACCGCGCCGCAGCAGAGACAGGACGGGGTCGTCGGATTCTTCGCGGGCACGCCCCCACTCGAGCGCGCGATGCGGCTTGCCGGCGCCATCCTCGGCCGCGACACGACGGTGCGGGTGGGACCCGCGGCCGGCACGGCCCACGCGGTGTTTCACGCCATGATGTCGTCGCATGAGGGACAGCTGCCTGCCTGGTGCGACGCCCCGCTGAGCCCCACCCGGTCGTTCGCGGTCCTGCCGATCGACGCGCCGGGCCTCGCCGAGGGCGACATCGCGCTCTACGTCATGTCGGACGTGCCGCGCCCGTGGACTGACGGGGAACGGACGATGCTCGTCGCCCTCGCCGAGGGGCTCGGCGCCGAGCTGTGGGCGCACCATGAGCTCGAGCACTCCCGTGCGGAAATACACGCGCTGCGGCAGCACGCCATGCGCGATCCCCTCACCGCGCTCCCCAACCGCGCACTCTTCCTGGACCGGCTCGGCCATGCGGTGGAGCGCGGGCGGCGGCACCGCGAGTTCCGCTTCGCCGTGCTGCTCATCGACCTGGATCGCTTCAAGACCGTCAACGACAGCCTCGGGGTGCAGGTGGGCGACGAGGTGCTGCTCGCCATCGCCAGCCGCCTCTCCGCCTGCGTGCGCGACGAGGACAGCGTCGCGCGCCTGAGCGGTGACGAGTTCGCGATCCTGCTCGAGAGCCTCGCGGACGACAGCGACGCGGGACGCGTCGCCGAGCGCATGCTCACGGCACTCGCCGCGCCGGTCGCCACCCGCGAGGGCGCGGTGTTTCCCTCGGCGAGCATCGGCATCGTGCTCAGCTCCTCGGGGCTCGACGCCGGCGACGACGCGCACGTGCGGCTGCTGCAGCGCGCCGGGGTCGCCATCACGCGTGCCAAGTCCGGCGGGCGGGGCCGGTACGAGATGTACGACCGCGAGATGCAGGCGCGTGCGACGGCGCGACTGCGACTGGAGACGGACCTGCGCGGCGCGGTGGAGCGGCATGAGTTCGAGCTGTACTACCAGCCCCTCGTCTCGCTCGGCACCGGGCGGATCACCGAGCTGGAGGCGCTGCTCCGGTGGCGGCATCCGGTGCGCGGGCTCGTGGCGCCCCTCGACTTCATCCCGCTCGCCGAGGAAACGGGCCTCATCACGCGCATCGGCAGCTGGGTGCTCGCGGAGGCATGCCGGCAGATGCGCATCTGGCAG
>JAQBPZ010000187.1 GCA_028287225.1 Gemmatimonadota bacterium | reverse complement strand
GACGCGGCGCTCCACCGCGCACGACGCCACCGCGCACGACGCCACCGCGCACCACGCCGCCCGCCGCCACGCGCCCGACTCCCTGATCGTCGTCCTCCCATGAAGCGAAGGACCGGCACCCGCCGACGAAAAGGCAGGGTACAGGTCCTTCGCGTCGTCAGGACGACGCCGCCGCCTACACGCTCCGGCCCGTCCCGCGGATGATGCCCTCCACCCGGCGGTCCGCGTCGAACCAGGTGCGCGCGGCCTGCTGCATGGAGGCCGCCGTCACGCCGCGCACGCGCGCCTCGAACTCATCCAGCTCGGCGAGCCGCCCGAACATCCACGCGTCGATCATGTCGCCGAGCACCGCGCCGCCGCTCTGCTGCCGGATGGCGTGCACGCCGATGGCGTAGGTCTGCGCCTGCTCCAGCTCGCGCGCCGTCACCGGCTCGTCGCGCAGCTTCGCGAACTCGGCGAGCAGCCCCTGCCGCGCGACCTCCTCCTTCTCCGGCGACGTCGCGATGTACGACACGAACGCGCCTGCGAGCGAGCGCTCGCTCGCGAAGGCGTGCACCGTGTAGCCGAGCGACTGCTTGTCGCGCAGCTCGTCGAAGAAGCGGCCGCCGAGGCCGCTCGCGACGCCGGCGATCATCGCCGTCGCGAAGCGCACGTCGTCGGAGCGTGACGGACCCGGGAAGAAGAGCGCCAGCGCCGTCTGCGCCTTCTCGCGCTGCTCCACGCGCTGGATCACCCCCGCGGGCCACGTCGGCGCCGTCAGGGGCTGCACGATGCCGCCGCGCAGCGCCCCGAACGCATCGGCGGCGAGCGCCGCGAGCACGTCCGGATCCGCATCGCCCACCAGCGCGATCATCGTGGGGCCGTTCACGAAGCGCTCGCGATGCCAGACACGCACGGTCTCCGCGGTGATGGAGGGCAGCGTCACCTCGTCACCCGACGCCGGCACGCCGTACGGATGTCCCGCCCACGCGGCCTGCGTCGCGAGCCGCACCGGATAGCGGTACATGTCGTCGCGCATCGCGACGAGGTCCGCCAGCGCGATCGTGCGCTCGGTGTCGAGCGCGTCGCCGGGGATGGTGGCGTGCTGCGCGACGTCGGACAGCAGCTCGATGGCCGCAGGCCCGTGCCGCGCGGGAACGCTGATGGACCACCCGAAGCTCTCGCTGCCCACCGCGGGGCTCACGCTCCCACCCAGCAGCTCGCTCTCCTCCGCGACCTGCGCGGCCGAACGCCGCACGGTGCCCTTGAGCGCCGCGCGCACCAGCATCGACGTGAGGCCGGCCCGGTTCGCCGGCTCGTCGCGCGGGCCGCCGAGCGCGTACACGCCGGCGTGCAGCAGCGCGCCGGGCCTGCGGCGCACGAGGATCGGCACCCCCGCGGCGGTGTGGTAGACGCGCACCCCGGCCTCCTCCGCGCTCACCCGCAGCGGCGCGATCAGCGCCGGCGTCTGCACCGCCGGGAGCGACGCCGGCTCCACCGTCGCCGGCGCCGCGCTGTCGAGCAGGGCGCGCATCTCGTCGGCTGTGGCGGCGATCGGAGCCGTGCCGTTGGGTCGGTAGACCACGATGCTCGCCTGGTCAGGATCCAGGTGGCGTCGGGCGAGCATGCGGAGCTGCTCGGTGGTGGTCGCCAGCGCGCGCTCCAGGTACTGCTCGCCCAGGCGCCAGTCGCCGAGCGCCTCCCACTCGGCCACGTAGTTCGCCTGGCCTTCCATGTCCTCGAGCCGGCGCACCCAGCGGGACTCGTACAGCCGCTTCGCCCGCTCCAGCTCGGCCTCGCTCACGCCATCCTCGCGCAGTGTGCGCAGCTGCGCCCAGATGGCGCGCGCCGCGTCCGCCGCGCGCTCCGGCGACCCCTCGGCATGCACCACGAACACGCCGAGCGCCGTGGGGGTGTAGTCGTATGCGGAGACCGAGGTCGCCAGCTTCTGCTCGCGCACGGCGCGGTACAGCCGCGAGGCGCGGCCGCCGGCGAGCACCGTGGAGAGGATGTCGAGCGCGGGGGTGTCCTCGTGCAGCGTGGGCGGCGTGCGCCAGCCGAACGCCACCTGCGTCTGCCCGATGTCGCCCGACCACTCGCGATAGCGGAAGCCCGGGGGGGCCGTTTCCTCCGGACCGGGCACGCGCGCCGGGATGCCCGCGTCCAGCGCGCCGTAGCGGGCGGTGACCTCGCGCAGCACGTCATCGGGGTCCACGTCGCCCACGATGGAGAGAACCGTGTTCGCGGGATGGTAGAAGTTGCGGTAGAACCGCATCATCGCGTCGCGGTCCAGCCGTCGCAGCCCGGGCTCGCGCCCGATGCGCCAGCGCCGGATGCGGTGCCGGTCGTGCAGCAGCTCGAACAGCGTCTCCGTGGCCACCGCGCCGGGGTTGTCCGACTTCCGCTTCGCCTCCTGGATGATCACCTCGAGCTCGCGCGCCAGCTCGTCGGCGTCGATCAGCGAGTTGGCGTACGCGTCGAACTGCACGTCCAGGCCCTGCACGAACCCGGACGACGGGAGCACCGTGTAGTAGACGGTGTGGTCGTAGATCGTGGCGGCGTTGAGGTAGCCGCCCACGGCCTTCGTCTGCCGCGCGATCTCGCCCACGCCGCGCGTCGGCGTGCCCTTGAAGTACATGTGCTCCAGCACGTGGGCGATGCCGACGACGTCATCCGTCTCGTCGAAGTAGCCGGCGCTCACGTACGTCACGATCGCGACGACGGGCGCGGACGGGTCGCGGCGGACCAGGACCGTGAGGCCGTTGGGCAGGACGCTGCGGCGGACCGTCGCCGGGTCGATGGCGACGGGAAGCTGGGATTCGGACATCGGGCTGGTTCAGGAGATGGCGAGACGCCGGGTGCGCAGGACGACGAGTCCGGCAACGAGACAGACCGCGCCGTAGGCGGCGATCCATTCCAGCGTGTGCCCTGGAAGCGCCGTGCCGCCGACGAGCGCCGTGTACAGGTCGCCCGTACGGTGGATCGGCGGGAGCAGGTACAGCAGCTTCGCGAGCACGCTCGTGGAGGCGCCGAACCTGTCCCACAGGACCTGCGACGCGATGACCGAGGCGGCAAGGGCGAGCCAGTCCCAGCGCACCAGCGTCGTCATCAGGAACGCCACGCCGCCGTACATCAGGAACACCGACGCGAGCACGGCGACGAAGGTCGGCGTGAGCACGGGCTCCACGTACGCGCCGTAGAGTGCGGCCAGCGCGATCACGACGAGCAGGAAGCCGGCCCAGTGCAGCAGGAACGCCTGCCCGTAGTAGCGCAGCGGCGAGACGGGCTTGCTGAACAGGAACCGGTAGTGTCCGAGCTTGCGGTCGTTGGAGACGAGGCCGTTCATCGCGAGGAGCGCGCCGAGGAACACCACGGTGCCAAGGAAGCTGCGCAGGAACCCTCCGCTCAGCTCGTGCAGCATCGACTGCCGGTACAGCTCGATGCTGCCGTGCCTGGCGATCATCAGCTGCAGGTAGCGCGGCGGCGTCCGCTCGATGCTGGCCTGGAGCCCGCGAAGCAGCGAGAACAGGGGAAGCGCGCCGAACAGCGCAGCCACCAGGAGGGTGGGGGCGCCCCGGTTGATGGCGTAGTCGCGCAGCTGCCACAACCCGTAGCGCGCGAGGTGCGCGCGCCGCGGCGGGATCCCCGTCTCCACGGGCAGGACGGGCGCGCTCATGCGAGCTCCTCCCCCGTGCCCACCGCCTCGCGGAACTGCTGCTCCAGCGCCGAGTGCACGGGATACACGGCGTTCACGAGGGCTCCGCGCTGGATCAACGACACCATCCCGGCATTGATCTGGTCCAGCGTCATGCCGCGCACCTCGTATTCGCCGGGTGAAAGGGTCCGCGCCGCCGGAAAGGCGGCGAGCACGTGCTGTTCCCCGCTCGCGACGACGATGCGATACGGTGCGCCATCGGTGACGTCGCGCTCGCTGGCGCGCACGTCCACCACCCGCTGCAGCCGCCCTCGGTCCACGATGCCCACGCGATCCGCCAGGCGCGACAGCTCGTCCAGGTTGTGCGACGCGATGAGGATCAGCCGGTCGGGTCGGCGCAACGCGTCCACCACGTCGCGGAAGCGCTGCGTCCACACCGGGTCCAGGCCGTGCGTCGGCTCGTCGAGGACGATGACGGCTTCCTCGCAGAGCAGCGCCTGCGCCAGGCCCAGGCGCTGCAGGTTTCCCTTGGACAGCTGACGCACCCGCTTGCTGCGATGCTCCTCCAGCCCGAGCGTCGCGGTGACCTCCGCGCAGCGCGCGGCGATCCGCTCGGTCGGCACGCCGGCCAGCAGCGCGTAGCGGTGCAGCGTCTCGTGCACCCGCCACGTTGGCGGGATGTTCACGAGCTCCGACAGGTAGCCGATGCCGTTCCGCTCGATGTAGCGGCGCGGCTCGAGCCCCCCGATGCGCACCGTCCCCTCGGATGGCGCGAGGAAGCCGAGCAGCAGCGAGATGAGCGTGCTCTTGCCGGCGCCGTTCGGCCCCGCAAGGCCGAACACCTCGCCGGCATGCAGCTCGAGCGTGAAGTCCTCGAGTGCGCGCACTTCGCGCCCGAGCAGGGAGCGGTAGCGCTTGCCGACGTTGTGGAGGGAGATCACGGAGGGGAGGAGAGGTGGATGCCGAGCCGCGGTCGATCAGTCTATCAGTCGTTCAGGCACATGGCGAGGCGAAGCGTTTCACCACCGGGCTGATCGGCCGACTGACGGACCGCCGCTCACGGCACGCGCATCTGCACCTGCGGCGGCGCCGTGGTGCCCGGCATGGCTCCCACCGCGCCGGGCGCCGAGCCCGGAGCCCGCGCGCAGCCGGACCACGAGCCGGTGCCCGCGCGCTGGATCCAGCGGTTGCCCTCGTCCACGCGGCCCACCCGCATCAGGGAACAGCCCAGGTAGCCCTGCGACAGCCGGTCGGTGCTGTCGGCCTTGATGGCGCGGATGTAGAACGTGCGCGCCCCGTCATAGTTCTGCTGCGCGAAGAGCGTGGAGGCCAGCTCGCGCAGTGCGGGACCGCTGGACGGCCCGAGCTGCACCGCCTTGACGGCTTCCGCGTTGGCCGTCACCAGGTTGCCCTGCTCGCGTGCCATGCGCGACAGGTACACGTGGGGCATCGGGTCGCTCGGGTTCTCCTGCGCGGCCTTGTTGAACGCGCCCTGCGCCGCCTCGCGCCGCCCCTCGCGATACGCGGTCACGCCCTGGTCCAGCGACGCGCTCCCGCCGGAGCGGCCGGCCAGGAGCGACCACGCGATTGCGCCGACCAGGAGCAGCACCACCAGGCCGATGAGCGGCGCCACCCAGCTCGGCCGCGACGCCGACGACGCCGGCACCGCCACCGGGGGCGCATCCGTGAAGCTCTTCCGCCGGCCGATGGACTCCATCTGCACCGTGGCCGCAGCCGCCGAGGCCGTCGTGGCCGACGCCGGCACCGCCGGCGCCGGCTCGCCCATCAGCCCCGCCTCCAGCTTCAGGAATGCGTCGCGCGCGGCGTTGACGTCGCCCTCCGTGGGCGTGTAGCCGGTGCGCCCTGCACGCTCGTGCGCCGCGTGAAACTCCGCGAGCGCATTGGCCTGCTCCAGGGTGAGGAAGTGCCGCGTGCGAAGCTCGCGGATCAGCATCTGGCCCCCGAGCGTGGAGCCGCCCACCAGCGAGCGAAGGCCCCCCTCGATGGCGTTCCAGGCCTCGATGAGGTCGGCCGCGAGGTCCTCGCTGTTCGCGCGCGTGCTGAGGCGCGCCACGATCGGGCGCGCCGAGTGAACCGCGTCGAGCGCCTGGCGCTGTGCGCCCGCGGTCATCGCACGATACGCAGGAGTCCCGCGTCCGCGTGACCGCGGATGAACAGCTCGACGTCATGGTGCGGCACGCGCATGCCGGTCTCGCGGAACACCCGCTTCGCCCGGCGCGCCATGAACTCGCTCAACGTCCGGTCCTGCAACGCTTCCACGTCCCCCGCCTTCATCGAGACCACGATCTCCTCCCACGAGCCGGTGAGCTGCATGCCATCGGGCGTCAGGATCTCGTGCACCGGATCGCCGTCCGGGTCGACATTCTCGCCCTTGGTTCCGGTGAGGCTGGAAAGAAGCGTGCCGAACAGCTCGAGCTGCCCGCGCGCGACCTCCACGTCGGCCCCTTCCCCCATGCCGCCGTCGATCTCCATGAACATCTCGTCCAGGTCGTCCAGCTCCCCCCCCAGCTCCTGCAGCCGCTCTTCCCACGGCTTCAGCTCGCCGTCGTGCTCGCCGAGCTTGTAGGCCGAGCGCTTGAGCTCGATGAGCCGCCAGATGCCCAGCTCGTCCCAGTGGTCTTCCGGGCCGGTGCGCTCGAAGTGATAGAGCGCGGCCTCGTAGTCCCCACGGTCGTACAGGATGTTCGCCAGGTAGATGCGCGCCTCCACGTGGTCGGGGTCCACCTGGAGCGACCGCCGGAGCGACGCGATGGCCGCCTCGTCGTCCCCGAGGCGGTGCTGCGCGTACCCCACGCAGGCCACCGCCTCGGCACTGTCCGGGGACTGCTGGACGGCCACCTCGAAGAACTCCAGCGAGGCGCTGAACAGCTCGCGGCGCTCCCGCGTGGACCCCTCGCGGAAGAGCGCTCGGCCTATCTGGAGCATCAGGTCCTGGTCGTCGGCGTAGCCGAGCTCCAGGGTGCGCCGAAAGCAGCGCAGTCCCGCCTCCTCCAGCCCGAACTTGAGCAGCGTCTCACCCAGGCCGGCGAGCGCATCCTCGTGCTCGGGCTCCAGGACGAGCGCTTCCTCGAAGCTCTGCCGCGCCCACGCGAACTCCTCGCGTGCGAGCCGCGCGTAGCCCACGCCGATGTGCAGCTCCACCGAGTTCGGATACAACGCCAGCCCTTCCCGCAGCACCACGAGCGCGTCGTCGTACTGCCCTTCGTTGTAGAGCTGGTGGGCGCGCTCGTCGTACTCTTCCGAGCTCAGGAACGGAGTGGCCATGTCGACCGGAGCCTCCACGTCGCTAGGGATGACCTATTGTACCATTCGGAGCGCGACAAGTTCAACGTCTTGACAGGTGGGGAGTGCAGAGGACGGGCCGGCGGCGGTGGACGGTTGACGGTTTGTCGGTTCTCGGTTTGTCGGTGGACCGTTTGTCGGTTCCCGGTTTGTCGGTTCACCGCCAGCCCCGGCCGGTCCCTGCGTTCCGGGGGCACGCCGAAAACCGACAAACCGTAAACTGAAAAACTGCTCACCGCCAATCGAAAGCTGTCCCGTCAGCCCCCCTCCGCCAGCGCCACCGCGATCTCGCCCGCCAGCCCCGCATTCGCCTCCAGCAGCCCGAGATTGGCCTGGAGCGACCGCCCCTCCGTGGCCGCCATCACGGCCGCGAGCAGGAACGGCGTGACCGCTGCCCCACGAATCCCTTCGCGCCTCGCCTGGTTCAGCGCGCTCTCCACCGCGTCGTCCACCACGGTCTGCGGCAGCGCCACGTCGTCCGGGGGAGGCTGCACGACGAGCAGCGCCTGCCGCCGCCCGAGCTGCAGCGATGCGCGGAACACCGCGGCCACCTCGCGCGCGCTGTCGGCGCGCGCGCCGAGCCGTAGTCCGGTGGTGCGCGTGAAGAAGCCCGGCAGCTCGTCCGTGCGGTAACCGAGCACGGTCACGCCGAGCGTCTCGAGGCGCTCCAGGGTGGCGGGCAGGTCCAGGATCGCCTTGGCGCCGGTGCAGACCACCACCATCGGGGTGCGCGCGAGCTCCACGAGGTCGCCCGACTCGTCGAAGGGGGCATCGCGATGCACCCCGCCGATGCCGCCGGTGGAGAACACCTGCGCCCCCGCGACGCTGGCGATGCAGAGCGACGCCGCCACCGTGGTGGCCCCGTCCGCGTTCTGCGCGCACGCCACGGCCAGGTCCCGCGCGGCGACCTTGCGGACGCCGGTGCGCGCCAGGAACCGTTCCAGCTCGCCGGCGGTGATGCCGAGCGCGGCGGAGGCGGTGGTGTCGCCACGGACGACCGCGGTGATGGCGGGGAGTGCTCCCGCGCGCTCCACGGCGCGCGTCATCCGCTCGGCCGCGTCGCGATTGGCGGGGATGGGGAGTCCCTGCGCGAGCACGCTGCTCTCCAGGGCGACGACCGGCCGCCCCTCGGCGAGGGCGGCGGCGATGGTGGCGGAAACACGAAGCGCGGACATGGCTGGTAAAGCTAGCCGTCCGCGCTTCGGCGCGCCTCGCGATGGTCCCCACCATCACGGACACTCACGGGCCCCTCCCTCAAAGCTTCTCTACCCGCGTACCGGCTGGACCGCACGCGGCGTGCCGCCGCGATCCGGATTGCCGGAATCCCGGGTCAGATCAGGGTGCAGGGCGCGGAGCAGGGCGCCGCGGCCAGGCGAGGGCGATCGCGCGCCCCATGCCGGCCATCATGACCTGCGCCTCGTTGTCGATGCTGTAGCGCTCGTCCACGTTGTCCTTCGTGAGGACGCACGCCACCACGCGCGACTGGAGCGGAAACAGCGCGCACTCGGTGCGCACCTTGTCCGTGTCGCCGGTCTTGTGGGGCACGTCCAGTCCCTCCACGTAGCGCTGCAGCTTGGTCGCATCCTCGTTGTGCGCCAGGATGTTCAGCATCGCGCTGTCTGCCTTCGGGCTCACCGCGCGGCCGTCGGCGAGGAGCGCGAACAGGCGCGCCATCTCGTTCGGCGTCGTCACGCCCAGGCCGTACTTCACCGAGCTGTCGGGCGCCACGCTGGCGATCCGGAGGAACACCTTGGCGTGCACCTTGGTGTGCATGAGCCCCAGCTTCTCCATCTTCTCCCACACGCGGCGGATCACGATGCGGTCCAGCAGCAGGTTCGTGGCCGTGTTGTCGCTGAGCGTCGACATGAGCCACGCCGCGTCGTGCACCGTGATCACGGCGTTGTCGTGCAGGAACTGGAGCTGTCCCGAGCCCGGCACCTTGTCCAGCCGCAGCAGCGTGAGCGGGTCGTCGAGCGACAGCTTGCCCTGCTCCACCAGGTCGTACACCGTGACGAGCACGGGCACCTTGATCAGGCTCGCCGTGGAGAAGGTCTCGTCGCCGCGGCGTTCCAGCCGCTCGCCGGTGTCCAGGTCGTGCACCGTGTAGCCGACCGTGCCGCGGTGCCGCGTCGCGAGCGAATCCAGGGTGCGGCGGAGCGTGGCGGTGTCGGCGCGCTGGAACGACGCCGGCGCCGCGCGCGCTGCGCCCTGCCCGTGCACGGTGGCACAGGCGGGCGCAACGAGCAGGGAGACGAGCGCCGCGGCGGCGCGACCGATCCCCACGCGCGTCAGCGCGACTCGTGCGTCTCGGCGTCCGGCAGGTCCTCGGCACGGCAGGACTCCACCAGCTCGCGCTCGGACGACGTCGGGTCGTACACCGCGAGCACCTTGATCACCTCGCCCGCGTAGGCGTCGAAGGTCTTCACCTTGTTCTTGTAGACCTTGATCTCGTGGCCATCCTCGAAGCGGAGGCAGACGAGCGGATGTTCGCGGTTGCTGTACGCCTTGCGGAGCTTGGTCGGTGCAGGAGGCATGATGTCGGTGCGATGAGTTCTGAAGCGAGTGGCGAGCAGGGGCGGTATTCACGGCCAGCGGGGCGAACCGTCTCGTCCCCTGCCAACTGTACGTCGCCGGCCACGAGAACGTTACCGGCGGCCGGTTTGCCGATCAGGTGACGACCGGCCGGTCATGAGTGTATCGCGCCCACTCCTCCCGCGCGAGAATCTCGTCGATGGCGCCCACGGCGTCGTCGAGCTCCGCGTCGGTGGTGTAGAAGTGGGGCGCCACGCGGATGCCGGCGCCGGGCCGATAGTCCACGATGATCTCGCGGGCCAGGAGCGCCTGGGCCACCTCCCGCGCATGTGGCACGTCGAACGCCACCGTGCCGCCCCGCCGCTCCGGGTCCCGCGGAGCCGTAACCTTGAATCCACGGGCGTCGGCCAGCGCGATGAGCCGCGTGGTCTGTCGCAGGCTCTTCTCGCGGATCGCCGCCATGCCGGCCTCGCGGATGATCTGCGGACCCGCCGTGGCCGCGAACAGCGCCGGCACCACCGGCGTGCCGCCCAGCCAGCGCCACGCGTCGTCGGCATACGACATCTCGGCGTCGAAGGCGAAGGGCTGCCGGTGCGCCTGCCAGCCCGTCAATGCCGGAGCCACGGTTGCGCCCACGCTGGGCCGCACCCAGAGGAAGCAGCCGCCGGGACCGCCGCAGAGCCACTTCAGCACGCCGCCGGTGAGGAAGTCCGCACCGATGGCCTCCACGTCCACCGGCACCACGCCCACCGAGTGGTAGGCGTCGAGCGAGACGAGCGCGCCCATGCGGTGGGCGTGCGCGCACACCCGGGCGACGTCCACCACGTAGGCCGAGCGGAAGAGCACGTGCGAGATCGCCACGAGTCGCGTGCGCTCGTCGATCGCGGCGATCAGCGCGTCCTCATCCATGCCGACGCCATCGTGGCTCGGCACCACCACGATGCGCGCGCCGAGGCGCGTCGCGAGCTGGTCGTACACGTAGCGCACGGAGGGAAAGTCCAGCTCCGACATCACGATGGTGTCCCGCCCGCCGCCGTAGTCCAGCGCCGAGAGGACCTGGGCCTGCGCCATGGTGACGGTGGGCACCATGGCCACCTCTCCCGGGCCGGCGCCGAGCAGCGGCGCGATCTCGTCGCCCACGGCCACCGGCATCTGCCACCACCCCTGCGCCCACGCGCGCACCCCGCGCGTGGCCCACTGCTCCGCGTACTCCGCCAGCCGGTCCGGCACGCTCGCCGGCATGGCACCCAGCGAGTTGCTCACCAGGTAGGTGGTGGTGCCGAGGATCGGGAACTGCTCGCGGTACTGCAGGAGAGGATCGAGAGTCATGGCGTCACCGGGAACCGTTGCCCCCTTGCCTGTTGTCGTACGCGACTTCCCGCGAATGCGATGCACGGCGATGCCCACGAATGAACCACCGACACGCCATCGATTCGTGGAGATCGCCGCTCGACGCATTCGTGGAGATTCGCGTATGATGAAAGGGGCGGGTGCAGAGCTGGATGCGTGTCACTCGACCGCGCGATCTCGAGCGGAAGCGTTTCTCGTGGCGACGAAGTAGAGCAGCGACGCCACGACGACCACGGCCGCGAGCACGCTCCATTCCTTCAGCGTGACGCTGGCGAGAAGGAAGAGGAGCGCGAGCGCCGCCAATGGGGGCGCGACGGCGCCGCCCGGCACGCGCATCCCTGCGCCCTCCGCGCCGATGGGCGACGAGCGGCGCAGCTTCCACGCGGCGGCCGCACAGCCGAGGTAGACGAGCGCCGCCGAGACGTTCGCGATGATCGCGAGCCCCTCGAAGCCGCTCGTGACCGAGAGCGTCCAGCCGATTGCCGACTGCACGATGATCGCGATCCACGGCGTGTGGAATCGCGGGTGCACCGACGCGAGCTGGCGCGGCAGGATCCGGTCGCGCCCGAAGGCGAACAGCGCGCGCGGCACGGCCAGCGTCATGCCGCTCAGGTAGCCGAACGCGGAAATGATGAACCCGAGCGAGAGCATCGTCGCGCCCCAGGGGCCGAAGATCCGCCCCGCCGCGGTCGCCAGCGGCGTGGCGTCGCCCACCAGCGAGTCCCCGAGCACTCCCTGCGCCACCACCTGGAGCCCGATGTAGAGCAGGGTCACGAGCCCCATGGCCAGGAACACGGCGCGCGGCACGGTGCGCGCCGGGTCGCGCACCTCGCCGCTGGGCATCAGGGCGGACTCCACCCCCGCGAACGCGAAGATCAGGAACACCGACGCGCGCGAGAGGTCGCCCCCCGAGACAGGCTGCGTGACCCGGAAGTTCGCGCCACTCACCGCGAACAGTCCCGCGACGAGCAGGAGCAGCAGCGGAGCGAGCTTCGCCACGGTGAGCACCGCATTCAGGCGCGTCCCCTGGCGCACGCCGATCACGTTGATCGTCGCGACCGCACCGAAGATTGCCGCCAGGAACAGCGCGCGGCCTGCGGCCGTGCCGACCGCGGGGAAGAACCGCGCGACGGTGTCGGCGAACACGCCGGCGACGGCGGGCATGGCGGTGCAGCCGAGCAGCCAGAGCATCACGCCCACGAGGAAGCCGACGTATCGGCCGAAGGTCACCTCCACGTACGCGTACGGCCCGCCGGTCATGGACACCCGGCTGCCCGCCTCGGCGATGCACAGCACGATGAGCCCCATGACGATGGCGCAGGCGACGTAGGCGAGCGGCGCGGCCGCGCCGAGCCGGCCGGCGATCTCCGGGCTGGCCGGCAGCCGGAAGATGCCGCCCCCGATCGTCACGTTCACGATGCTCGCGGCCAGCCCCCAGGTGCCGATGGTGCGGAGGAGCGCTCCATCCGGGCGTGCCACCGCGTCGGCGTCGTCCGCGACGCGCGGGGCCGGGGTCGCGCTCGTCATGGCGTGGCCGCCGGGCGGAGCGCGCGGAACTCCGAGTCGCGGCTCCACGTCGGCGTCGCGGGATCGTTCGCCAGCGCGAGCCCGAACTTCAGCACGATCTCCGCGAGCTGCACGGCGCCGGCCAGGTTCATGTTCGGGCGGTACTCGTCCGACGGCTGGTGGTAGCGGTGCGCGACGTAGTCGTCGTTCTGCTGCGCCCCCCATTCGCGCGGACGACCGATGAAGTCGTCACCCGCCCCGATGGAGATGGCCGGGATGCCCGCCTTGGCGAGCGAGAAATGATCGCTCCGGTAGAACTCGCCCGCCTCGGGATGCAGCTCGGGGCTCAGCCGCATGCCGTTGGGCTTCACGAACGCCGCGAGCTGCGCCCCCAGGCTGCTCTTCTTTTCGCCGAGCACGCTGAGGTCCCGCGTGCGGCCGAGCGTGTTGCCGAGGTCCAGGTTCAGCGCCGCGACGATCTGCGCGGCGGGCACCGTCGGGTTCTGCGCGAAGTACGCGGAGCCGAGCAGCCCGGACTCCTCGGCGGTCACGAACACGAACAGCAGCGACCGGCGCGGGTGTGGCGGCGCCGCGGCGGCCCGCGCCACGGCCAGCAGGTCCGCGACTCCGGACGCGTTGTCGGCGGCACCGTTGTAGATGGAGTCGCCGTTCACCGCGGGCCCGATGCCGAGGTGGTCCCAGTGCGCCGAGAACGCGACGTGCTGCCGGCCGAGCACCGGATCGCGGCCGCGGATCACCCCGACCACGTTCTCCGACTGGAGGTGCTGCACCGTGTTCCGGAAGCCGACGTCGATGGTGATGCCCGTGGAGACGGGACGGAACTCCCGCGTCGCGGCCTGGGCGCGGAGCGCCGCCAGGTCCAGGCCGGCCTGCCGCAGCAGGGCCGTGGCCGCGCTGTCGGTGATCCAGCCGCGAACCCCCAGCGGCGGCGGCAGCTTCACGTCGCGCGGCAGCATCCGCTGCTCCTTCGCCCACGACCCCACCACGGTGTGCCATGGGTAGCCGGCGCGCTCCGTCTGGTGCACGATGAGCACGCCCGCCGCCCCGCGTCGCTCGGCCTCCTCGAACTTGTAGGTCCAGCGGCCGTAGTAGGTCATCGCCCGCCCGCCGAAGAGCGCCGGCTCGGCGGCCGGCGCGGGCGGGTCGTTCACGAGGACGAGCAGCACCTTGCCCCGCACGTCCACGCCCTTGAAGTCGTCCCAGCGGAATTCGGGCGCGGCGGCGCCGTAGCCCACGAACACCAGCTCGCCGCGCGCGGCGCTCTGCGGCGTCGCGCTTCCCGCCCACACGACGACGTCGTCCGGGTGACGCAGGGTGGCGGTCGTGCGGCCCGATGCTGTCGCGGTGATGGTGCCCGGCTGCGCGCCGACGACGTCGATCGGCACGGTCTGGAAGTACGATCCGTTGACCCCGGGCTCCACCCCCGCCCCGCGGAGCTGGGCGGCGATGTACTCCGCCGCCAGCCTCCCGCCGCGCGTGGCCGGCGCGCGCCCCTCCAGCAGGTCGGAGCTCAGGAAGCGGAGGTCGGCGTCGATAGCCGCCGGGCTGATGCGCGTGGTGGGCTGTGCCGGCGCGAGCACGGGTGTGACGAGCAGCACAGCCGCGGCGGCGAGGCGAAGAACATGCATGGGGACTGTAGTCGGCAGAAGATGACGGCCCGAAGTTCGCAGCGTCTATAGCCTGATAGACTAGACCGCGCGCCCTCGGGACGCCACCACACCGCACCGTCGCGGCGCACTTTCGCGACATCGAACCTTGCACCAGGAACCATCATGACTGCTCGTACGCGCACCGCCCTGCCCATCGCCCTCGCGATGAGCCTCGCCGCCACCGCCCTCCCCGCCCGCGCCCAGAGCGCCTCGCTCGTCCCCGCGCCGGCCGCCGCGCCGTCCACGGTTCCGGCCGCC
>JAQBPZ010000166.1 GCA_028287225.1 Gemmatimonadota bacterium | reverse complement strand
CGCCGGCGGCGCGGGTACTGGCGGCACCACGGGCATGGCCGCCACGGGTGTGGGCACCGCGGCCGGCATCGTCGCGACGCGCGATGACGGCTGCGGGGAGGCCGTCGCGACGCGCGGCGCACTCGTCCCGGCGTTCTGCGACGGCTCGAGGCGACCGCGGGCGTGCTGCATCACGACGTCGATCGGGCCGTCCACGAGGGATTGGCCCGCCGCGAGCCGGTCGCGCGCGTCGCCCAGCGCATCCGCGGCCTCGAAGAGCAGCGCGATTGCGGCACCGCCCAGCGGGGCGCCGCTGTCGCGCGCCCGCGCGAGGTCGGTCTCCAGCAGGTGGCAGAGGCTCTCCACCTGGAGCACCCCCGCCGCGCGTGCCGCGCCCTTGAGGGTGTGCATCACGCGAAACACGCCGCTGAGCGGCTTCACGTCGCCGGGCGCGCGCTCGAGGGCCAGCAGGTCGTCGTTGAGCTGCTGGACCTGCTCGCCGAGCTCCTCGACGAAGATGCCGAGCAGCCGGGTGGCCAGCGCATCATCCGCCATGCGCGTCCTCCGGCATCATGACATTCATCGCGGAGCTGATCAGGCGCGGCCCCGCGCACCGACCATGTCCACCAGGCGGGTGCCGAGCGAGGTCAGGTCCTGCGCGGCGGACTCGGACTGCCGCGTCGCGGTGAGGCTCTGCTGGGTGGCGTCGTGGATGTTCGCGATGGCCTGCCGGATCTGGTCCATGCCGAGCGCCTGCTGCCCCGCGGAGGCGACGATCTGTGCGGCGGCCTGCGCCGACTCCTCGATCACCCCGGAGAGCTGGCCGATGATCTCACCGGCCTGGCTCACCTGCCGCACCGCGGCCGCGGTCTGCTTGGTGCCCTGCTCGGTGGCCATGACCGCCGCGCTCGTGGCGCGCTGGATCTCGCCGAGCAGGCGGCGCACCTGCGTCGTGGACTCCTTCGCCTCGCCGGCGAGCGCCTTGATCTCGGCCGCCACGAGGGCGAAGCCGCGGCCGTGCTCTCCCGCACGCGTGCTCTCCACCGCGGCGTTTAGCGCGAGCAGCTTCGTCTGCTCGGCGATGTCGCTCACAGCCGTCGTGATCTCGCCGATGGCCTGGGCCTGCTCCGCGAGCGCGACGATGCCTTTTGCCATGGTCTCGACCTGGGTCTGCACCAGCTGCATGGCCGCGACGGAATCCAGCACCGCCTGGCGGCCGGCGCGGCCGCCTTCCGCGGCGCGCTGCGCGGTGTCCGCCACCGTGCGGGCGCGCTGCGCCGACTGCGTGGCCGTCTGCGCCACCTCGTCCACCGTCGCCACCGTCTCGGTGACCGCGGCCATCGACTCGTTGGTGCCCGCCGCCTGCTCGGTGGTGGCCGCGAGGATCTGCGCGCTGCTCGCCGCGATGACGTTCGCGGTCTCCTGCAGCGGGCGATTGATGGACCGGCTGATCAGGTAGCCGGCGGTGGCACCCACCAGCAGGGTGAACAGCGTGGTCCAGGCGATGCTCTTCCGCGCTGCTTCCGCAGTGGCAGCCCCGCCGGCCGCGAGGGAGTCGCCCCGAGCCTGCGCGGCGAGCACGCCTCCGCGAATGATGGAGTCGAGCTCCGTGCGGATGAGGGCGAGCGACGTTGCACGACTGCGCATGGACTCGGCGGTATTGCCGGCCGCCTGCGCGTTGCTCGCCGTGAGCATGGAGGAGCTCCAGCGCGTCATGACCTCGTCGGCGTGCGACCAGCGTGCGCTGTCGGCCGCGTTCGACGAGGCCCGGCGCAGGCCGGCCACCAGCGCGCGCGAGACCTGGACCAGGCTGTCGCGCGACTTCCCGTAGCGCGGGTCGTTGGCCACGAAGAGCAGCAGCTGCTCCACGTTGGCGCCACGGATCTCCGACTCGGCGTTGATGGCCGGCGCCACCTGGAATCGCCGCACGTTGAGCGCGTCCTCGTACGCCGTTGCCGTGGTGCCGAGGGCGCGCGCGGCGAGGAGCGCCATCACGACCAGCAGCGCAAGCTCGAGCGCCAGCGCGCCGGCGATGCGCCGTCCGATGGTCCAGGTCATCGCGTCCTCGGGAGAAACAGGGTTGGGTTCATGGAGCGAGCGTCTCGGGCTGCAGGAGGGTGTCGCCGTTCACGACGAGGAGCCCGTCGGCAAGGATACCGAGGGCATAGCGCCGCCGCGGGCCGGGGCCGGGCGGTGAGAGGTCGGCGCGCGACGATCGCTGGACGTCGTCCACGCCATCCACGACCACGGCGAGCGCGGCGCGCGCGCCCGTGCCGAGCACCACGATGCGCGTCTCGCCGGTGATCACGACCCGGCCCGTGCCGAGGGAGAGCACGGTGAGGGGACGGCCGCGCCACGGCGTCACGCCATACACGGGAGCCACCACCCGGGGCAGCGGCGCGATGCGCTGGACCCGGGCGATGGCCACGATGCTGTCGAGGGGGATCGCGATGCGCTCGTCGCCCACCTGCACCACCAGCAGGTCCAGGACGTCGACCATCACGTCGTCCACCACGGCACGCCGAGCGAGCTGCCGCGCGCGCGCATCCAGGAGTGCGCGCGCGGCTTCCGGCGTCCGGTGCCGGTCGAGCGCCGCGGCCTCGCGGACCGCAGCGAGTCGCTCATGGATCGTCGGCTCCACTGCGTTGCTCACCGACGCTCCGCTGCACGAAGGCCGCCAAGCCGCTGCTCGGCCACATGCCTGAGCCGCTCCGGCGGCACGCCGTCCGCCGCGGGAATCGCACCGCCCGGTGGCACTGCGGCCAGCTCGGTGCGCGCATTCTCGAACGCGCGCGCCGCCCGCGCCGTGTCGCCGAGGTGGGCGTGGACGTCGCCCAGCAGCAGGTGGGCCATCACGAATCGAGGGTCGAGGTAGAGAGCGCGGCGTGCGGCATTGGCCGCCTCACGGTGCTGGCCCGCCTCGCGCAGCAGCGTGGCGTGCAGGTAGTGTAGCTCCGGGGACAGCCGATGGAGATCCAGCGCGCGAACGCACTCCTGGTCGGCGTCCCGCAACCGCCCCTGGTTCGCGATGGCACGCACCAGCAGCACCCACTGGTCCACGCGCCCCGCGTCCGCCTCCAGCGCCGCCGCGGCCAGGCTCTCCGCTCGGGGGTAGTCGGCCGCCAGGTAGGCGGCGCGCGCCTCGTCCGCCGGCACGGCCATGTCGGCCACGGCGGCGACGCCGGCCACATCGGGTGCGGCCGGCACGACCGGGGCATCATCCTCGAGCCAGTGGAATGGCGAATCGTCCGCCGTGGCCGGCAACTCGATGGCGGGCGACATCCACCATCGCGTGGCGGGCGCCGGCGACACGACGGCCCGCGGCGCGGCCGACGCGCCCGGGCGGTCGGCGCGGCGGTAGGCCATCCCGCCGGGCAGCATCACGACCTCGCACGGCACGAGGCCGGCCAGCGGCGGGTCGGAGGCGCCGAGCAGCAGCCACCCGTCCGGAGCGAGCGACGCGAGCAGCCGGCTCGCGATGCGCTCCACGCCGGCCATGTCGAAGTAGATCAGGACGTTCCGGCAGAGCACCACGTCCTGCATCACGGTGCGGCTCTCCGGCGAGGGATACTCGTCGGCGATGAGGTTCAGCTGCGCGAACTCCACGGCGTCGCGCACCGCCGGGTCCAGCTGGAACTGCGTTCCGCGACGCTCGAACCAGCGCGCCACGCGCTCCTGCGATGCGCCGCGCAGGGACCACCGGGTATAGCGGGCCCGCCGCGCGGCGTCGAGCCGAGGGCGGGCCACGTCGGTGCCAAGGATGCGGACCGGATTCGTCCACCCCAGCTCACGCAGCAGGATCGCGATGGTGTACGGCTCTTCGCCGGACGCGCAGCCGGCGCTCCAGACGCGGAGTGGCCTGTTCTCGTCGCGCCGGTCGCGAAGGGGGGGAAGGACGTGGGTGCCCAGCAGGTCGAGCTGGGCGGGCTCGCGGAAGAAGTACGTCTCTCCCACCGTCAGCTCGGCGAGCACCGTGTCGCGCGCCTCGCCCGGGACCTGCACGGCTCGCGCGAGGGCGTCCGCGTCGGCGAGCGCGAGGGAGGTCATCGCGCGGCGCATGCCGGATTCCGCGGATGGCTGCCGGTTGGGAGGAAACACGAGGCCGGCGACGAGGTGGATCACGCTGGCGACGCGCGCGAAGGCGGGATCGCTCCAACCCTTCGCACGGCGAACGGGCGGCTGGCCGGCGGGCACGCCCGTCAAGCGTGGGCGGCCAGCGCGGCGTCGAGTGCCTGCGATTCCGCCTGGGAAACGAACGCCGCCGGATCGTAGATCACCAGCATTCCGTCGGCACGGGCACTCAACCCCGCAAGTCCCTGCATCGCCGGCGAGAGCGTACCGGTACCCTCGATCTCTCGCGGGCTCACGTCCACGAGGTCGTCCACCTCGTCCACCCGCAGGGCCACCGTGCGGTCACCCGCCTGCAGCATGACGAGGAACTGATCGGGGTCCAGCGCTCGGGCGGGAAGTCGCAGCCGCGCGCGGACGTCGACGACCGGCACGAGCGCACCGCGCACGTTCACCGCGCCCTCGATGATGGCCGGCGCGCCCGGCAGCGCGGTGATCGCGACCGCGCGCACGATCTCCCGTACCGCCGTGGCGGGCAGCGCCAGCACCGCGTCGCCAAGACGCACGCGCAGCAGGGAGAGGATCGTATCGGGAGGGGTCATGCGAGGCCCATACGGTGCACGATGGGGGCCATGCGCCCATGCGTCAAGCTTGTGCCGGCGCGGTGCATCGGCGAGGCTGGGTCCACCGCCGGCGCGAACACCGGCCGCAGGCAGCCTCCCCCAACCGCGATCGACTCGATGGCCCGACCGTTCCCCCGCTGCCTGCTGGCGGCCCTGCTCTCCTGGCCCACCCTCGCGCAGGCGCAGGATTCCACGCGCGTGGAGCCGATCAAGGACAACAGCTTCCTGATCGAGGAGGCGTACAACCAGGAGGCGGGGGTGGTGCAGCACATCAGCACCTTCTCGCATCCCACGCGCGGCAGCGCCTGGAGCTACAGCTTCACGCAGGAGTGGCCCGTCCGGAGCATCCGGCACCAGCTCAGCGCCACGATTCCCGTGCAGCAGGGGTTCGACGGCGTCCGCAACGTTCGCGGCGTGGGCGACGTGGCCCTCAACTATCGCCATCAGCTGGTGGGCGCCGATGGCGGTGCGCTGGCCGTGGCGCCGCGGCTCAGCGTCCTGCTGCCGACCGGGGATGCGGCGCGCGGGCTGGGTACCGGCGGCACCGGCATCCAGGGCAACCTGCCGGTGAGCCTGGAGCTTTCGGAACGTCTCGTGACGCACCTGAACGCCGGCGCCACCTGGACGCATGCCGCGCGCGATGCGGACGGCGACGTGGCGTCCACGCTCGGCTTCAACGCGGGGCAGAGCCTGATCTGGCTCGTCTCGCCCACCCTGAACCTGATGCTCGAGGCGCTGTGGACCAGCGCTTCGAACGTGGCCGGCGCCGGGACGACGGAACGCACGAATGCCCTGCTGCTCTCGCCCGGTGTCCGGTGGGCATGGAACCTCCCGCGCGGGCTGCAGGTGGTGCCCGGCCTCGCATTTCCCATCGGGGTGGGCCCGAGCCGTGGCGAGCAGTCGCTGTACCTGTACCTCAGCTTCGAGCACCCGTTCTGAGGCGACGCCGCACCGTGGCGACGACGCTCAAGCCTCTTCGCGCTCGGATGTGCCCGCGAAATATCCGGCGACGGTCCACCCGATCACGCGTGGCATGAACAGGAATTCCTGCTGCCCCGTCTCGCGGCGGATCGCGTCCTTCATCTGGATGATCAGCTTCTCCACCGGCAACCCCGCTTCCCGTTGCGCGCGCGCGTGATCGCGCGCGGCCGCCTCGAGCGATGCGGGGATTCCTCTGCCGGCGTCGCACGCATCACGGATGGCCTCGATGAGCGCGGCGCGCAGCAGTTCGGGTGTGGTATCAGGCACGGCGCGATGGCTGGCGGGAGCTGGACGCGGTGCAGCGTCGGCAGGCGTCATGAGTGGCACGAAAGGAAGCAAGATCGGGTCCGCACAGGCGGCTACGTCAGCTCCACCACGGTCCCGTTGTCCGCGGACGTGAACACCGCCTCGATGACGTCGGCGGTCGCGACCGCCTCCTCGGCACGCACGGGCGCGGGGGCCCCATCGACGATGGCGTCTCGGACGCCGGCGTAGAAATCCGCGTACGCGCCGCGACGCGTCGGCACGGCCTCACGTTCCTCGCCGAGCACCAGCGAGCCCCATGCCTCGGCGGGCTCCTCGCCCCATCCCGGCGCGTGCGGGTCGCCCCCGGCCTTGAGTGCCGCCTCCTGGCCGTCCAGACCGTGCTTCACGTACGCGCCGCGCGCGCCGAGCAGGGTGAATCGCGCCCCCGACTCGGCGGCGACCGCGCTCATGACCAGCGTGGAGTGCACGCCGCTGGCGTGGTCCAGCGCGACGACCGCGTCCTGTTCCACCTGCGCACCGGGCTGCACCCGCGCCAGCTGCGCGAACACGCGTCGTGCCGGGCCGAACAGGAGAAGCGCCTGATCCGCGAGGTGGGTCCCGATGTCGTGAACGATCCCCTCCCCCGCCTGCCGCGCACCGGCGTCGCGCCATCTCGGCCGCGGCGTCGCGCGCCACCGCTCGAAGCGCGACTCGAACCGGTGGATCGGGCCAAGCGTGCCGGCGGCGAGCAGGTGGCGCAGGGTCAGGAAGTCTCCGTCCCAACGGCGGTTCTGGAACGGGATCGCGAGGCGGCCCGCCTCGCGCGCGGCGGTGGCGATGCGGCGCGCATCGTCAGCGCTCGCGGCGAAGGGCTTGTCCACGACCACGTGCCGCCCGTGCGCGAGAGCCGCCATCGCCTGCGGGAAGTGCAGCGCGCTCGGCGAGCTCACCACGACCAGGTCCATCGCCAGGGCGGGGTCCCACAGCGCGTCCACGCCATCCACGAGCCGTGCGTCGGGATATCGCCGCGTCGCGTCCGCGCGGCGCTGCGGGTCGCGCGTGACGATTGCGGCCAGGACGAGGCCCGGCGTGGCATGCACGAGCGGCGCGTGAAAGGTGCCGCCACCGAGTCCGAAGCCCACCAGCCCAACGCGAAGCGGCATGCTGCGTGGATGAAGAGACATCACGACGACCGCGCGAAAGGTAGGGCGAGCCCGCCCTGCGAGCCAGCCACTCCGGCGATGCGCGTGCCATCCACCGGGCCTGCTTCGTCATTCGGCTGACGCCGGACGTTCGTCCGCGCATTCCGCCCGAGGAGTCGATGGTCATCAGTCGCCGTATCATTTTCCGCTGCACGATCGCCCTCTCGGCGATCGCCTCGCGACCCGCCGCCGCTCAGCTGGCGCCGTCATCGGCGGGCGAGTCCCCCGTCCGCTCGACCGTGCCGTCCGTTGCGGCGATGCCCGCCCGACAGGTGCAGGTCGGCGACAGCCTGCGCATTCCGATCGTGGTGGACGACGTGCCGCCCGGCACGGCGCTCGAGCTGCGGCTGGATGGTGCCCCCGCGTCCGCGCGGCTCGAGGGGGGCGTCATCCGGTGGCGCCCTCTGCGTGCCGATGCGGAGTCGCGCTACGACGTGGTCGTCCGCGTCCTCTCGGCCGGCCAGGAGATCGCCCGCGGGCCCGTGTCGGTGACCGTCGTCACCGCGCACCGGCCTCCCGTGATCCGGCAGCCCTCGGACCGCGTGCTTCCCCCCGGCGACTCGCTCGTGATGCCGCTCGAGGCGAGCGACCCCGACGGCGATCCCATATCCGTGGCGGTCACCAACGTCACCGATGTCTCGCTGCCCCCGCGCTACGACGCACGGACCGGCACGCTCCTCTGGCAGGCGCCGCAGAGCACCACCAACCGCGTGTTCCTGTGGCGCGTGACCGTGAGCGACGGCGACGGGGGGAGCGCGACCGCGGAGATGCACGTGGCCGTGCGCTCGCTCAACGTGGCGCCCAGCTGCGGCCCGATGCGCACCTACAAGCGCGACGAGGGCGAGCGGGTGGAGATCGCGCTCGACGCGGACGACGCGAACGGCGACTCGCTCACGTACCAGCCGCTCGCCACGCTGCCCAATGCGGTCCTGCGCGGCGCGTCGTACGACTGGAGCATCCCCTATGGCTTCGTGCTGCCCACGCGGCAGGACAGCACGGTGCGCTTCGAGTGGAAGGCCACCGATCCCTCGCGCGCGACGACCGCCGGAAGCTGCGTCGCGCTCGTGACGGTGTTCCGCTCCATCGCCGACACCCCCTTTCGCCTGCGGCAGGCGCAGCACCGCCAGCTCGTCGCCGACGTGCGGTCGGAGCTGGACAACTACCGGGTGCGCGAGCGGGCCACGCGCGACTCGCTCACCGGCATCTCGGGCAAGCGGCGCGCGGTCAAGCGCGCGTCGCTCGTGAGCGCGCTCGTGGGCGGCCTGCTGCAGATCGCCAAGTCGGAGGATACCCGCCGCATCGCCGCCGGCGTCTCGGCCACCCTCACGGTGGGGCTGAGCGGGTGGGAGTCCACGCTGGACGACGGAGGCCCGCTCGCGAACCGCGCGGAAGCCATTGCCCAGCAGCGGACGACCCTCCAGCGCGCCCTCTCGCGATTCCTGCGGAAGTACGGCGAGACGGTGAGCCGCGAGTCGCTGCTGGGCACGACCTACGACCCCGATCATCTCGAGCTGTTCGACCTCCTGACGGCCACCGGGCGGGTCGGCGGCACACCACCCGCGTCCGAGGGGGCGGCGGTCCCCTAGGCTGTTGCTCCGGCCGCGGTCGGTTCGTCTTCTGCTTGCCGAGCGCGACCACACCCGTGAGATCCCTCCGTGGCACCCATGACTGAAAGCCCCGCAGACTTCGCCATCTGTTCGCACGACCGCAGACCCGGCATCGCCGTCTGTCTCCGCTGCCGCGCCGAGTCCCATCGCAAGGCCGCCGCGGCGCGACGACGCCTGGCGACGCGGGTGGGCGTCGGGCTGCTCGGCGTGCTGGTGCTGGCGGCGGCGGCCAACAACGCGGTCGCGGCGCGCGGTGCCACGGTGCAGCCGAGGGTCGCGGCCACGGCGGCGAATGGCGGTGGAGCCGCGGAGTCGTTCCAGGTGGCGCAGGCGAGCGCCTCGGAGGCGACGCACGCGACGCCGTCGGCGCCGCGGCTCGCCCCGGTGATCGACGCCGGACGAACGGACATGCTGGCCGGCCGCTACGTGGAGCGCAGCGGGGACAGCGTCACGGTGCACTTCGACACCCCCGTGTTCCGGACGCGGCGCGCCGACAAGTTCGAGCTTGTGGTACGCGCCACCCTGCCGGCGATCTACGGCGCGTATGCGGACTCGGTGCTCGCCGGCGTTCCGTCGGGCGAGCTGGCCACGAGCGGCGATCTCCTGACGGACCTGCCGGCTCGCGGCGTGGCCTTGCCGGCACGTGACGGCTGGCGCCTCACGCTCTGGCCCGGCACGCGCCCGGGGCACGATGGCCCACTCGTGGTGAGCTATCGCATCTCGCTCGCCCGCGCGCAGTAGCACGCCGCCGGGCGGGGCCCCCGCCGTGCGGCCCGGCGCGCGGTCCGGTTACCTCCTCATCATCCTCGCGGCCACTCTCTGGGGCTCGCTCGGCGTGGCGTCGCGCGGCATCCTGGCCGCTGGCGTCTCACCGCTCGAGCTCAGCATGTGGCGCGCGGGCATCGCGGGCGCGCTGTTCGCCATGCAGGCGTGGCGCGGGGGCCACGTCCGCGTCGAGCGTCGCGATCGTGGCGCGGTCGCCGCCTTCGCGGTGGCCGGCGTGTCGCTCTTCTACCTCGCCTACCTGCTTGCCGTGCGCGATGGGGGCGCGGCGCTCGCCGCCATCCTGCTGTACACGGCGCCGGCCTGGGTGGCCCTTGCATCCGCGCTCTGGCTGCACGAGCCGCTGACGCGCCGCACGATGCTCGCGCTCGCCCTCACGCTGACGGGGGTGGCTCTCGTGGCCCTCGGCGGCAGCGCGGGCGCTGGGCTTCGCGCGGGGCCGTCGGGCATCCTGTGGGGGCTCGCCTCGGGGCTCGCGTACGCGTCGTACTACCTGTTCGGCCGCCGCTACTTCACTCGCTACGAGCCGGCGACGCTGTTCATGTACGCCCTGCCCCTCGGCGCGCTCCTGCTGCTGCCGGCGGTGCACTTCGCCCCGAAGAGCGCGTCCACGTGGGGCTGGATCCTCTTCGTGGCCGTGGTGCCCACGTGGGTGGCGCTCCAGGTGTACGGCGCCGGCCTGCGCCGGCTCGAGGCGACGCGCGCGGTGACCGTCGCGACGCTGGAGCCGGTTGTCGCCGCCGCCCTCGCGTACGCGGTCTGGGGCGAAGCGCTGGCGCCGCTGGCATGGGCCGGAGCGGCGCTGGTGCTGACAGGAGTCCTCGTGACGACGGCCGGCGCGTCGCCTTCACGCTAGAGGGACGGCTCCCGCTGGAAGCTGGCAGCTCCTGCTGACGGCTCATCGGGTTGAACCCGATGAGCCGTCAGCCCGAGCCGACAGCCTCCGGCTGGAGATCGAGCACCTACGGGACGGGGTTCCTGACCGTCGGATACGTGATCCCGAGCTGCTCGAGGTACGTGTCGTACTTCTTCGGGTCGTAGTAGAGCTTCCGCATCTCGGGGCGGTACTTCTCCATGATGCCCGCGTTCAGCCAGATCGGCGGCTTGTCGGTGGGCGCGAAGAACGGGCGGTACTTCACCGTCTTCGTCTGGACGTTGTTGAAGTAGTCCCACGCATCCGCGACCACCTGCGGGGTGAGCAGGATGTCGAGCATCGTCATCGCCTGCACCTTGGCGCCCGCCACCACGCCCTTGTGCGCGATCGGCGTGGCCATCGAGATGGCGTTCGCCCAGTTGTGGCCCGGCAGGTTCGGGATGTTGGACGGATAGTTGAGCGTGATGGTCGGCACGTTCCAGCTCACGTCGCCGATGTCATCCGACCCGCCGCCGGTGCGCTGCGCCTCGGGGATCGGGCCCGACAGGCGGCCCGGCCGCATCGACAGCCCGCTGTCCGGCACGCCCAGCTCGCGCTGGATGCCCCGCGCGAGGCGCTGGTCCTTCTCGTCCCACGTCGGCATCCCGACCTTCTCGATGTTGCGGTACATCGTCTCGGCGATCGGCCGCGAGAAGTGGCCGCTCCACCCGGACCCCACCATCATGATGGTGTCGATCTGGGTGCCGGTCATCAGCGTGGCGCCCTGCGCCATCTTCCTCGCGTCGTCGAACATCGCCCGCGTCTTGTCGTAGTCCCGCTCGCGGAAGTAGAACCAGATGCTCGCCGTGCTCGGCACCACGTTCGGCTGGTCGCCGCCGTCGGGGATGACGTAGTGCGACCGCGTCGGAAGCTCCATGTGCTCGCGGTGGAACTCCCAGCCGTTGGCCATCAGCATCGCGGCGTCGAGCGCGCTCTTGCCGCGCCACGGCGCGCCGGCCGCGTGCGCGCTGGAGCCCTTGAACTTGAAGATGGCCGAGATGAGCGCGTTGTTGCTCGACTGCCCCCACGAGACGCCGAGGGTCTGGCCCACGTGCGTGAACAGGGTGACGTCCACGTCCTTGAACACGCCCTCGCGCACGAGGAACGCCTTGCCCGCCATCTGCTCCTCGGCGACGCCGGGCCAGAGGACGAGCGTGCCGGGAATGTGGTCGCGCTCCATGATCTTCTTGACGACGATGGCGGCGGCGATGTTGAGCGGCATTCCGGAATTGTGCCCCTCGCCATGGCCCGGCGCGCCGGCGATCATCGGGTCGCGGTATCCGACGCCCGGCTTCTGGCCGGCCTGCGGGATGTCGTCGATGTCGCTGCCGAGCGAGATGACCGGCTTGCCGGAGCCCCAGCGGGCGACGAACGCGGTCGGGATGCCGGCGACGCCGCGCTGCACGGTGAAGCCGTTCTGCTCGAGCAGCCCGCTCAGGTACTTCGACGTCTCGATCTCCTGGAAGCCCAGCTCTCCATAGGAGAACACCTGGTCCACCATGACCTGGATCTGCTTCGCGCGGGCGTCGATCTCGCGCGAGGCTTCGGCCTTGAGCGCCTCGAGGCGCGCGTTGGACGGATAGCTGTACTTGATGGAATCGGGGGGGGACGCGTTCCGCTGCGCGTGTGCGGCAGGCGCCACCAGGGCGAGCGCGAGGCCGAGGCGTGCGAGAGAGCGGAGGTGGATCAGACGTGTCATGCAGAGGCTCCGAGGGAGTGACGCGTGATGGACGGTCGGCGCGCGGGCGCCGGTCCGTCGGGAATGATGGCGCACGGTCACGCCGCTGTCACCTCGACCACCTCGATGCCGCGCGAGAGCGTCTGCTTCAGGGGGCACCGGTCCCCGATGGCCAGGAGGCGGCGCCGCTGCTCGTCGTCGAGGGGGCCGTGCAGCCCGATCTGCCGCTCGATCCGCCCGATGCCGACCTCCGCCCGGACGCAGTCCCGGCAGTCCGCCGCGTAGGAGCGGCCGGAGCGCAGGCGCACCTCGACGCCGGTGAGCGGCCACCCCTTGCGATCCGCGTACATGCGGAGGGTGATGGCCGTGCAGCCGCCCAGCGCCGAAAGGAGGTACTCGTAGGGCGTCGGCCCGGCATCGGTGCCCCCGTCGACGACGGGCTCGTCGACGACGAGCGCGTGACCCCGCGCGGCGACGTCGGCCCGGAAGCCGGCACTCCCCACGCGGGTGGTGACCCATCGGTCCGCGTCGGGCGCGGCTGCGGCGGCGGTGTGCTCGGGCATCCCCTGCTCCACTGAAGGTGAGTGGAGGCGAAGATACGGCCCGAACGCCGGGATGCGCGAGGACCGCGGCCCGGCCGCCTCCATGCTCGGAGCGCGGCGGGCCGGCGGCGCTCGCGCAGGTCAGGGCGGGCCGCCCGGGGTCGGCGGGCCCTGCGGCTGGTCGTCCTGGCGAGGCCTGAGCTTGAGCTGCTGGCCGAAGTTGCGCGTGATGGTGAGGAACACGCCACGCTGGCCGAAGCGGCGCTCACTCAGCTCCACGGCCTGCAGGCTTTCCGTGCGGGAGCCGAACTTCATGAGGTTGAACGGGTCGGCGACGCGCAGCGCGATGTTGCCCTGCTCGCCCCAGAGCTTGTGGCGCAGGGCGGCGTTCATGAAGACGAACGCATCCTGCCGCCCCCCTTCGGTGACCTGGGGCGCGCGATAGTTGGCGAACAGCTGCACGTCCGTGAGCGGCGACGCCTTGTACGTCAGGTTGCCGCGCAGCGCCCACACGAACGCCCGCGCCGAAAGGTCGCGCGACAGGTTGCGCGCATCGCTGGAATAGCGGTAGGCGCTGCCGCCGCCGAACAGGGTGAGCGCTCCGTGGCGCACGTTGACGTTCAGGTCCGTGCCGAGGGTCGTGGTGCTCGCGACGTTGTCGAAGGTGCTCACCGTGACCCCGGTGGAGTCGACGAACGAGATGAAGCGCACCGCGCTCGTGGAGCGGCGCAGGTACGGGTTGAGCTGGACGGAGCCCCAGCCGCGCGCCTCCTGCAGCCCGAGCTCCAGCGCGTTGGTGTACTCCGGGTTCAGCGCGGGATTGCCGCGGAACACGGCGCGCGACGCGTAGCGGTTCTCGATCGGCGAGAGCTGGAACGGATCGGGGCGCGTGATGCGGCGCGAATAGCTGATCTTCGCCTGTCGCATCGCCGTGAAGTTCCAGGACGCGATCGCGCTCGGGAACACGCTGCCGTAGTGCTTGTCGTAGCTCCGTGCCAGCGTCGCCACGCCGAGCGTGCTCGCCGCCTCCTCGCCCCGGAGTCCGGCCTGCAGCTGCGCCTTGTCCACCTGCCGGGAGAGCACCCCGTACACCGCGCCGATGCGCTCGCGGTAGTCGAACGCCGACGCGCGCGCCGGCGCAGCCACGTACTCGTCGATGGTGGGGTCCAGATACGCCGCCGAGAAATCATTCGCGGTGTGGCGCGCCGTTCCCTTGAACCCGGTCTCCAGCTTGGTGCCCGTGCCCAGGGGGCGCGTCAGGTCCGTCTGGAGGCTCCACGACGGGAAGTGCCCGATGGTGGCGTCGCGCTCGTTGAGCAGCACCCCCGCGAGGGTCGACAGATCTCCTTCCAGCAGCGTGCCGTTGAGATTCACCGTGCCGGTGTTGGCGTTGTTGGAGTAGCGCAGCTCGGACGACAGCGAGCTGGCCGTGGGGGGCGCGGTACGCCGGAAGGCCAGGGTGTAGTCCTGCGAGTTGTTGCGGAAGGCATTGTCGGTGAACTGGTCGTAGCGCGCGGTCAGGTTCCGGGCGGCGTCGTAGTCGCTCCAGGCGGTGAGGCTGCTGCCGCCGAAGCGGCCGCCGAAGGCCATCGCGTCGAACGAGAGCGCGTCGAGCTTGGAGAACCGGTACTCCGAGCGCAGCGTCATCCCGCCGCCGAACGGCTTCTGCGTGCCCGCGCTCAGCCCGTCCACGAACGCCGGCCGGGGCACGGCGAGGTTGGTGCGGGCGGTCGTGCCGGACATCGCGCGGCTGTCGCGGAAGAAGTTGCCCGAGACGAGCACGATGAGGGGCCCCTGCTGCTTGCCGACGTTGCCGGAGAGGCTCACCGCGCCGGTGGTGCCGGTGCCCGCCGTGAAGCCGCCACTCAACCCGAGCTCGGCCTCCTGGTTGAGCACGATGTTGATGATGCCCGCCGTGCCCTCGGGGTCGTTCTTCGCGGAGGGATTGGTGGCCACCTCGACGTTCTTGACCGCGCTCGCGGGCAGCTGCGCGAGGAAGTTGCCGAGCTGCTCGCCCTTCAGCGGGGACGGACGGCCGTTGATCTGCACCACGACGTTGGAGTTGCCGCGCAGGCTCACGTTGTTGGTTCCGTCCACCTCGACGGACGGGACGTTGCGCAGCACGTCCACGGCGGTGCCGCCGCTGGCGGTCGCCATGTTCTTGGTGCTGTAGCTGTTGCGGTCGGGGGCCAGCGCGACGTCCTCGCGCTCGGCCACGATCTCCTGGCCGGCGAGCTGCTGCGCGGAGACATGCGACACGACGACCGCGCCGAGGTCGACGACCGGTTGCGCCATGGTCACCTCGGCGGGGTGCACGACCGGCGCGAAGCCGAGGGCGCGGATGCGCACCGAATAGCGTCCGGGGGCGAGCCCTTCCACCCGGAAGCTGCCATCGGCCCCGGGGAGCGCACCGCTCACGAAGCTGCTGTCGGCACCACGCCGCACGGTGATGGAGCCGCTGCCGATGCCGCGCCCGGTTCCGATCTCGGTGATGCGGCCGCGGATCTCGCCGGGCCCCGCCGACGGTGCGCGCGGAGGAGCGCCGCTCGCCTGGGCGTGCGCCGGCGCGGTCATGGTGGCCGCGAGGGTGAGGCCGGCGCAGAGCAGGCGGCAGAGTCTGACGGGCGATCGGGTCATCGTCACGATACGAGGGGCAGAAGTGGCACCGGCCGCGTGCGCGGCCAGCGACGACATGCATTGTACAGAAGAACGGCGAGGCGCCCGCTAGGTTTCAATTGATGCCAGCGACTGTCCAGCTCTTACAGCGCGGGTGCATTGCGCGTTTGACAACAGGCGGAGGCAGAGGGTTGGTACGGCACGGACATGCCTCCCTGAGAATTTTCTCATCTTTCACCTCACCACACGGACACGCGTGCTCTTCGTCGACAATCGCGACATCACCGACGCCCGCGTCAACCTGGCGCTGGAGGAGTACGTCTTCCGCCACAAGCCGGAAGCCGAGGACTGCCTGTTGTTCTACGTGAACGACCGGGCGATCATCGTGGGCCGCAACCAGAACACGATCGAGGAGATCGACGCCGACGTCGTGCGCGCCCAGGGCATCACCGTGGTGCGCCGGGTCTCGGGGGGCGGGGCCGTGTACCACGACCTGGGCAACCTGAACTTCAGCTTCATGACGGCCGACGTGCGCGGCCGCTTCAACCGGTACGACCAGTTCACGCGCCCGGTGATCGACGCCCTGCAGGCGCTGGGCGTGCCCGCGGAGCTGGGCGGACGCAACGACATCCTCGCCGGTGGTCGCAAGATCTCGGGGAACGCGCAGTTCGCGCTGCCCACGCGGATGTTCAGCCACGGGACGCTGCTCCTGGACAGCGACCTGGACGCGGTGACCGC
>JAQBPZ010000129.1 GCA_028287225.1 Gemmatimonadota bacterium | reverse complement strand
CACGCGCAGCGGGCGCCGGAGCTGGCGAGCGGCTCCTGCGTCCGTTGCATCGACGCCGCCGTCGCAGGCGCGTCGCAGGCGCGTCGCAGGCGCGTCGCAGGCGCGTTGCAGGCTTTCCCACCGCCGTTTGCCGCACGACGCGCTCGCCTTCATTCGCTTACATTCCCCTCTTCTCCCGACGCCCTTTTCCCCGACGAATGCCACCTGTTTCGCGCGCAGCGCCCGTCATCCTCCTCGTGCTCGACGGCTGGGGCTATCGGGCCGAGCGTGAGGGCAACGCGATCGCGATGGCGACGGTGCCGACCTGGGACCGGCTCTGGGCCCGGGCGCCACGCACGCTCCTCGCGGCCTCGGGCGAAGCGGTGGGCCTCCCCTGCGGCCAGATCGGCAACAGCGAGGTGGGTCACCTCAACCTCGGCGCGGGCCGCGTGGTGAAGCAGGATCTCGTCCGCATCTCGGGGGCGATCGCCGACGGGTCGTTCTTCACGAACGACGTGCTCGTCGACGCCTGCCGCCGCGTGAAGGCCAACGGCGGCACACTGCATCTCGTGGGGCTCATCGGCACCGGCGGCGTGCACGCGATCGACACGCATCTCGTCGCCCTCCTGGACCTCGCGGAGCGCGAGGGAGTCCCACGAGTGGCGATCCAGGTCATGCTCGACGGACGCGACACGATGCCGCGCTCGGGCCTCGGCTATCTGGAGGCGGTGATGGACGCCGCCCGCGGGCGCGCGGTGATCGCCAGCGTCGGCGGCCGCTATTTCGGCATGGACCGCGACCACCGCTGGGAACGGACCGCCAAGTGGTACCGCGCCGCGGTCGAGGGCACCGCGCCGACCGCCAGCGACCCGCTGCAGCTGGTGCGCGACGCGTACGAGCGCGGCGAGACCGACGAGTTCCTCATCCCCACGACGATCGTGGGGACGGACGGGCGCCCGCTCGCGCCGATGCGCGATGGCGATGCCGTGATCTGCTTCAACTACCGCTCCGACCGGATGCGGCAGATCGTGCGGACGCTCGCCCAGCCCGAGTTTGCCGGGTTCGAGACGCGCTCGCGGCCGAAGGTCACCGTGGCCACCATGACGCTCTACGACCAGGAGTTCACGTCCTTCGGCGTGCAGGTGGCCTTCGCGCCGCAGTCGATGGCGCGCATCGTGGGCGAGGTGCTGTCCACGGCCGGGCTCACGAATCTGCGCACGGCGGAAACCGAGAAGTACGCCCACGTGACATACTTCTTCAACGGCGGCATCGAGACCCCCTTTCCCGGCGAGGAGCGGCGGCTCGTGCCGAGCCAGAAGGTGGCGACGTACGACCTGGCACCGGAGATGAGCGCCGCCGGGATCACGGACGTGCTCTGTGCGGCGATCGCGGCGGGCGAGCACGACTTCATGCTCTGCAACTTCGCGAACGCGGACATGGTGGGCCACACCGGCTCCATCCCCGCCACGCTCAGGGCGGTGGAGACGGTGGATGCCTCCCTGGCACGCATCGTCGCGGCGGCCGGACGGACGGGAGCGCGCCTGCTCGTGACGGCGGACCACGGCAACTGCGAGATGATGATCGACCCCGCGACGGGGGGGCCGCATACCGCGCACACGACCAATCCCGTGCCCTTCCTGCTCGTGGACGGGGAGGGCGACCATGCGCTCCGCGAGGGCGGCGCGCTGTGCGACGTTGGACCGACCATCCTGGGCCTGCTCGGCATCGAGCAGCCGAGCGAGATGACCGGACGCGACCTGCGCGTCCGCTGATGCACCAGCAACTCAACCGCGATTTCGGAGTGAACGCGTGAAGGCACTTGTACTGGCGGCCGCCGCACTGTTGTCCGCGCTGCCCGCGGTGGCGCAGGTCGGGCACGAGCCCGCCCGCAGCCCCTATGTCGACCTGGAGTACACCCAGGAGCTCACGCCGATGTTCGGCTACCTGCGCGCACGCCACGACCCGGCCGGGATCGCGCCCCAGAGTGCCCCGATGGTGGGGCTGCGCTACGAGCTGAACCTCGCCGGCCCGCTGGCGCTCAGCAGCGACCTGTCGCGCTCCTTCTCCCAGCGGACGGTGCTCGACCCCAGGCGGCCGGCCGCCACCCGGACGCTCGGCGTGACCAACGCGCCCGTCTATGCGGCCGACCTCGCGCTCGCGCTCAACCTCACCGGGCGCAAGAGCTGGCACAACCTGGTGCCGCAGGTGCGCGGCGGGGTGGGGCTGGTGCACAGCGCCGCGGCGGACGATTCCTCGGGCTTCTCATTCGGAACGCCCTTTGCGTTCTCCGTCGGTGGCGGGCTGAAGTTCGTGCCGGCGAAGGGGCGCCTCCAGGTGCGCGCCGACGTCACCGACCGGATCTTCAAGCTCACGTATCCGTCCACGTACTACCAGTTCGCTTCGGACAAGACGGCGGTGCTCCCCGCGACGACCGCGAACAAGTTCTACACGCATCACACCGCGCTGACGGTGGGCGTGTCGTACCTCTTCGCGCGCTGACGGGATCGGGCCGCCACGACCCTCTTCACGGCGGCGACGATCATGGCCCACGACTACGAAGACATCCACAACATCGACAGCCTGGATGACCGCGAGCTGCGCGACCTCGTGCGCGAGCAGCTCGCGGGACACGGCGCCCTCGACATCGACGACATCACGGTGCGCGTCGCCGAGGGGCAGGTCGTGCTGTCCGGGCGCGTCGGCACGGAGGGGGAGCGCCGCGTTGCCGAGCACGTGCTCACCGACGTGCTGGGGATCCAGGACTTCACCAACGACCTGGTGATCGACCCCCTGCGGCGCGCCATCAGCCCGCTCGACATCGACGAGCACCTCGCCGACGAGGACTCACGGGCCGGCACCCTGCTCGGCGACCGCGCCGTGCCGCTGAACGACGAATCCGAGCATCTCGCCGACGCGCCGGACTCCGAGCTCTCCGGCACCACCGACGTGCAGAGCGCCATCGAGCGCGGCATCGGCTGGAACCCGCCGGAGAGCCCCACGCCGGAAGGCATGCTGGGCACCGACGCCGGTCCGGCGGACATGGGCGGGCAGCATTGAGAAGAAAAACGAGTAGCGAGTAACGAGTAGCTGTTCGGGACGCCTCCCGACTTACTCGTTACTCGTTACTCGTTACTCGTTAGCTTTTCCGGATGCCCACCTTCCTCACCCGCCGCGTGGCCTTCGCCGCGGCGCACCGCTACCGCATCGCGGAGTGGAGTGACGCGCGGAATGCCGAGACGTTCGGGGCGTGCTCGCGCCCCAACTATCACGGCCACAGCTATCTCTGCGACGTCACCGTGCGCGGCGAGCTCGACCCGGTCACGGGGTTCGTCGCGGACCTCGGCGTGCTGGACAGGGTGCTGCAGGCCGAGGTCCGCGACCGGTTCGACCACGCGAACATCAAC
>JAQBPZ010000112.1 GCA_028287225.1 Gemmatimonadota bacterium | reverse complement strand
GCCACCTCGAGCAGGGCGCGGGCCCGCTGGTTCATGCGCACCACCATCCCGCGCTCGTCGATGGCCAGCACGCCCTCCTCGAGGGACTCCAGCACGGCGATCATCAGCAGCTCGTCGCTCTCCAGCTCGTCGAGCCGCATCCGAAGCTGCTCCGACATCCGCTGCAGCGCGGTGGCGAGGTCGCCCACCTCGCCCGGCGCGGTGAGCGCGGGCCGCCGCGCCAGGTCCCCGCCGGCGATGGCCCGCGCGACGTCGCGCAGCTCGACGATCGGCTGCGAGATGCTGCGGGCGAAGAGGGTGGAGAGCACCAGCACGCCGAGGAGCGCCAGCAGCCCGCTCACGAGCACGTCGCGCTGGGCGCCGCTCACGATCTCGTCCAGGCTGCGCGTGGTGATCGCCACGCGCACGAAGCCGAGCGGATGGCGGATCGCCGCGTACAGCTCGTCGTCACCGGCGGAGGCGCTGCGCCGGCGCGACGTGCCCACCCCTTCGCGCCGGGCCGCCACGATCTCGGGCCGCGTCGCGTGGTTCTCCAGGCGCCGGCGCGCCTCCGGGGTGAACTCCGCGTCGCCCTGCACCACGCCGGCGCTGTCGATCAGCGTGACGCGATAGCCGAGCGCCTCGCCCGCCCGGCGCGCGACGAGGTCCGCATCCACCCCTGGCGTCCATTCGGTGGCCACCACGCGCGCATCGCGCCGGAGCTCGTCGATCTTCTCGGCCACGAGGCGGTCGCGCAGGCGCCCGCCCGCGATGATGACGACGACCGCGACGAGCACCGTCACCACCAGCATGGAGCCGGCGAGGAGCCGGCGCGCGAGCGTCACGACGGACGACCGTGGGTGGAACGGATCCGGTATCCGAAGCCCCGCACCGTCTCGATCAGGTCCCCGGCGCTCCCCAGCTTCGCGCGCAGGCGCTGCACGTGCATGTCCACGGTGCGCGTCTGGATGTCCGGCGCCGCGTCCCACACCGTGCGCAGCAGGAAGGCGCGGTCCTGCACCCGTCCTCGCCGTTCCACGAGGGTGTGCAGCAGCTTGAACTCCGTGGGCGTGAGGTCCACGGGGTCGCCGTCCACCCGGACGGTGTGCGCACCGGTGTCGATCTCCAGCGCGCCAAGACGGATCGTGTCCGCGACGCTCGCCCCGCCCGCGCCCAGGCGGCGCAGGATGGCGCCGACGCGCAGCACCAGCTCCTGCGGGCTGAACGGCTTCGCCAGGTAGTCGTCGGCGCCGAGCGAGAGCCCGCGGATGCGGTCCTGTTCCTCGCGGCGCGCGGTGAGCATCAGCACGGCGATGCCCCGCGTGTCCTCTCCGGCACGGAGCTGCTCCAGCACCTCGAAGCCCGACATCCCGGGCAGCATCAGGTCCAGCACCACGAGCGACGGCCGGTCGCGACGCGCCGCGTCGAGCGCCTCGGTGCCGGAGCTCGCCGTGGACACGCGGTAGCCGCTGCGCGCGAGGTGGTACGCCACCAGCGCCACGATGTCCGTCTCGTCGTCCACGACGAGCACGCGTTCGCCCGCCGGCGCCGGCGCCGTCATGGCGTGGGCAGCCCCGCCTGCAGCCGCCGCGCGATCTTCGCCACGATCATCTCGATGGCCACCGAGTTCTTTCCCCCGCGCGGGACGATCACGTCGGCGTACCGCTTGCTCGGCTCCACGAACTCCAGATGCATCGGCTGCACGGTGGAGAGGTACTGGTCCAGGATCTCGGGCAGGGGGCGCCCGCGCTTCGCCATGTCGCGGCGGATGCGCCGGATCAGGCGCACGTCCGCGTCGGCGTCCACGAAGACCTTCACGTCGCAGAGGTCGCGGAGCCGCGCGTCCACGAACAGGAGGATGCCGTCCACGACCACCACGTCGGCGGGCGGGGTGCGGACGACGTCGGCGCTCCGCGCGTGCTGCACGAAGTCGTAGGTCGGCTTGTCGATCGCCTGGCCCATGGAGAGCTGGGTGATCTGCGCCACCAGGTGCTCCCAGTCGAAGGCGTTCGGGTGGTCCCAGTTGACCTTCTTGCGCTCCTCGAGGGGCAGGTGCCCGTGATCGAGGTAGTAGGCATCCATGTCGATGAATGCCACGGACGCATCGCCGAGGGCGGCGGCGACGTTGCGCGCGACGGTGCTCTTGCCCGATCCCGAGCCTCCGGCGACTCCGATGACGAGCGGCTTCATGCCTGGAGCTCCATGAACGAACGGTAGTGGGGAACCGGGAAGGGGTGTGTCACGGGGGCGTAACGGTGGCCGCCTGCCAGGGACCCACCGTCAACCGTACCGCATGCCCGGCGCAGCGTACAGCGTAATGAAAGCCGGCCACGGCACATGCGACAGAGGCACGATTCCGGCTCCGCCGGACTCCCGACCCATTGCTCCATACCGGCTATCGGCGTACCGAGTACGGAGTACGTCGGGGCCTTCCCGCCGAGGGTCCCCGGGAGACTGGTCCGTCGCCCGCCCCGCCGAGTAGCTTTTTCCGATGCGGAACCGAATCTTCCTCGCCGCGGCACTCGGTGCCGCCGCCGCCTGCGCCCCTCCCGCCGCGGTCGGCCGCGGCTCGGCCACCCTGGACCTCGTGGTCGCGTCGGTCACCGACGTGCACGGCCGCCTGCGCGGCTGGAACTACGAGTCCAACCGCCCCGACCCGGCCCGCGGCCTCGCGCGCGCCGCCACCATCGTGGATTCCGTCCGGGCCGCCGCGCCGGGGCGCGTCATCCTGCTCGACGCCGGAGACCTGCTCCAGGGCAACTCCCTCACGTACGTGGCGGCGCGGGTGTCGCCCCCCGGCACCCCGCACCCCGTCATCGCGGCGATGAACGCCATGCGATACGATGCGGCCGCCGTCGGCAACCACGAGTTCAACTACGGCGTGTCCTTCCTGGAGACCGCCATCCGCCCGGCGCAGTTCCCCTTCCTGGCGGCGAACGCGTACCGCACCGCGGGCGGGCAGCCCTTCGCCCGCTGGACGATGGTGGAGCGCGAGGGCGTGCGCATCGGGATCGTGGGCGCCACCACGCCGGGCTCCATGATCTGGGACCGCGACAACCTCGCCGGCCGCATCACCATCCGCGACATCGTTCCCGAGGTGCGCTCGGCCGTGGCCGACGTGCGCGCCGCGGGCGCGAGCGTCGTGCTCGTCACGATGCACTCCGGGCTGGACGGCCCGTCCAGCTACGACACCACGCGCACCGGGGTCGCCAGCGAGAACGTCGCGGCCCGCGTGGCGCGCGAGGTGCCGGGCATCGACCTGATCCTGTATGGACACTCCCACCAGGAGATGGCCGACACGACGATCAACGGCGTGCTCCTCATGCAGCCGAAGAACTGGGCGACGAGCGTCGCGGTCGCGCATCTCCAGGTGGAGCGGCACGGGAGCGGCTGGATCGTGGGAGCAAAGCACAGCACCCTCGTGCAGGCGGCCGGCCACGCGGAGAGTCCCGCGGTGCTCGCGGCCACGCAGACGGCGCACGACGCGACGGTCAGGTGGGTGACCACGCCGATCGGACGCACCGACGTGGCGTGGCGCAGCGATTCGGCGCGCGTGGTGGACACGCCGCTCCTCGACTTCGTGCTCGAGACGATGCGCCGCACCGCGGGAACGGACCTCGCGTCCACCGCGGCCTTCTCGCTCGACGCCGCGCTCGACGCCGGCCCCATCACCGCCGCGCGGCTCCAGGCGCTCTATCCCTACGACAACACGCTGCGCGCCGTCCGCCTCACCGGCATGCAGCTCCGCGAGTACCTCGAGCAGAGCGCGCGCTACTACCGGAGCGACGCGAGCGGCGCCGTGACCGTGGACCCGTCCATCCCCGGGTTCAACTTCGACATCGTCAGCGGCGTGGACTACACGCTCGACGTCTCGCGTCCCATCGGCGCCCGCGTCACCCGGCTCGTCTTCAAGGGGCGTCCGGTGACGGACACGGACACCTTCACGATGGCGCTCAACAACTACCGGCAGACGGGCGGCGGCGGCTACGGCATGCTCGCCGGCGCCCCGGTGGTGTACGACAAGCAGCAGGAGATCCGGCAGCTGCTGATCGACGAGGTGCGCCGCGCGGGCACCCTCCGCCCCGCGGACTACTTCACGCCGAACTGGCGCATCGAGCCCGCGTCCGCCGTGGGCGCGCTCTACGGCCAGCTCCGCCGCGACAACCGGGAAGACGCGCACGCGGTGGGCAGCGCGCCCGCGCCGGTGGCCGCCCCCCGCGCGCGG
>JAQBPZ010000103.1 GCA_028287225.1 Gemmatimonadota bacterium | reverse complement strand
GAGTCGTGCGCCACGGCGACCATCGTCTCCGAGCTGGAACGTCCGGATGGGAGCATGATGGCCTGCGACGATGACGGGGCGCCGGTCCCGCCGGTGCCGGTGCCGAGGGTGGTGCATGCGGTGAGCGCGATCGCCAGCGCACCGGAGCGCAGGGCGAAGCGGACCGGGCGGCTGGCGGCGTGCTCTACCATGCGATGGTCCCCTGTTTGGTCGTGTCCACGTCTTCCTCTCCGCCCTTCTTGAAGAGGAAGGCGTCCATGTTCTTCGTCAGGAAGCTGCGGGCCTGCGGATCCATGACGTTGAGGCCGTAGTGGTTGATCAGCATGGTCTGCTGCTTCAGCCACTGGCCCCAGCACTCCCGGCAGATCTCGTCGTTCACGCGGGCCCCGATGGCCCCGGGAAAGGGAGCGCGCTCGAATCCATCGCGCGTCTGGCCGCAGCGCGAGCAGGTGACGGTGGCAGGCATGTGGTTTCCTCGTAGGGATGAATCGTAGAGCGAAATATAGACCGTCCGACCACCGCCGAGCCCAGCCTCGTGCGGCGACGCGGAAATACCGGGAAACGAGACGGGGCGAGCACTCAGGAGCCCCGAGTCGTGCCTTCCGTCGCATCCGGCAGCGCACCGGGCGCCGAGGCCCCGGAAACGCTAGACTCTGTCCATGCTCACTGCATCCAGGGCCGTCCTGCTCCTCGCGCTGTCCGCCCTCGCTCCCGCCCGGGCCTCGGCACAGTCGACCGAGGCACCGATGCCGGCGTCGGTTCTGAAATACGTCCCGGCAAACCCGAACCCCGCCGGATTCATCCGCGACGTGCCCGGTGCATTGAGCGGGGCAGACCGGCGAGCGCTGAACGAGCGCATCACGACGATCCGGGGGCGCATCCACGGCGACATCGGAGTGGCCATCCTCGCCGACATCGGCGACATCGCGCCCTACGAGCTGGGCACGGCCATCTACCGCAGCTGGAAGATCGGCACGGTGGCCCCCATCGGGAACGCGCGACGCGATGTCGGCGCCCTCGTGCTGCTGGTCCCGAAGGAGCTCGCGCCGAATCACCAGGGCCAGTGCTGGATCACGACGGGCCGAGGGAGCGAAGGTGCGGTGATCGACGCGGCGGCAGGAGCCGTCTGTCGCGAGCGCGTCATCCCGGCGATGAAGGCACGGGACTACGCGGCGGCAGTCGACAGCGCCATCTCCGGCATCGAGCACCTGTACCTCGTCGGCCTGGACAGCCTCACCGCTGCACAGGCGCGCGAGCTGGCGCGTGTCACCGAGACCCGGGCGCTGTCCCAGCGCGGCCGCTCCGGCGCACAGGGCACGTCCTGGCGGGAGCGCCTGGGCCCCGTCGCCATCCTGGCGGTGTTCCTGGGGCTCGCCGGCGTCATCATCGGGATCGTCTGGGGGATCGGCCGCTACCTCCGCTTCCGCTCGCGGCCCTGTCCCAGGGGGCATGGCCGGATGCAGCTCCTGTCCGAGAGCGAGGACGATCTGGAGCTGGAGGAGGGGGCCCGTTTCGAGGAACGGATCGGGAGCGTGAACTACGATGTCTGGCGCTGCCCGGCCCCGGGGTGCACGGAGCGAGTCGTCATCCGGCGGAGCAGCTGGAGGTCCGGCTATGCCGACTGCGGCCACTGCCACCGGCGCGCGCTGACCTCGTGCACGGTGACCCTGGTTTCGGCGACGCAGCACAGCACGGGGCTCGAGGAGTGCACGACGACCTGCGCGTTCTGCAGGACGACGCACACGACGCGGCACGTCACGCCGGTCCTGCCACCCCCGCCGCCGCCGTCGTCGTCCTCGAGCTCCGGCTCGTCCTCGGGGAGCTCCGGCTCTTCCTTCGGCGGGTCGGGCTCCACGTCAGGCGGCGGGGGCGGCGCGAGCTACTGACGGTTCCCGCCGGGCGCGGCAGCGCCGGTGGATCAGGAGACTCGCACGGCCTCGGCGTCACGCCGCCGCGTTCACGGCCATCCCGTCGTGCCGCCCGGCATCGGAGCCGTAATTCCGCGCGTACTCGATCTTCGCGAGGCCCACGAGCTTGAGGGCGCGGATGTAGATCCAGCCGATGTCGAGCTCGAACCAGCGCGCCTTGAACTTGGCGCTCTTCGGGTCCGCGTGATGGTTGTTGTGCAGCTCCTCGCCGCCGAGCCAGATGGCGATGGGCGAGATGTTGCGGCTCTCGTCCTTCACCTCGAAGTTGCGATAGCCGAGCGCGTGGCCGATGCCGTTGATGACGCCGGCGGCCCAGAGGGGGATCCAGATCATCTGCGCGCCCCACACGAGTGCGCCCACGAAGAAGCCGAAGAGCCAGATGTCGATGGCGAGCATGAAGAGCACGCCGATCCAGTTCAGCGGCGTGAGCAGGTGGCGCTCGAGCCAGTCGTTCGGGGTGCCCTTGCCGTACTTCTCGAGCATCCCGGGCTGCCGCACCGCCTTGCGGTAGTAGAACGCCCCCTTGAGCAGGATCTCGCGCAACCCCTCCACCACGGGGCTGTGGGGATCACCCTCGCGGTCGGCGAAGGCGTGGTGCTTCCGGTGGCAGGCGACCCATTCCTTGGTGACGATGGCGGTGGTGAGCCAGAGCCAGAGGCGCATGGGCGTCGCGGCGATGGCGTGCAGCCGCACGCCGCGGTGCGTCTGGGCGCGGTGCAGGAAGAGCGTGACGCAGACGTTGGTGATGTGGCCCGCGACGGCGATGAAGACCAGCGGAACCCACCAGCGACCTGACAAGGCGCCGAAGTGGAGCATGACGGAATCTCGGTGAAAGTCGACCGGAAGGTAACCCGAGCTGGCACCACTCACCATCAGGACTGCAGAGCGTGCCATGCCTCCTCCCCGCGGTGGAATCAGGGCGTGGTGATCCCTCGTCCGCCCGCGTCGCCGCTCAATCCACCCGTCGTGACGGCGGCGTTCGCGGCGGCGCCGGCCGGCGGGCTGCCCCAGATGTCGTTGCCCGGGTTCCAGTCGGCCACCGCGCCCTCCGGCCAGAGCCGCGCGCCGGTCACGCGCCCCTTCACGGCGATCACCGCCTCGTAGCGGTCGCCGCGGGACCAGACTTCCACGGGGATCGAGACGTCCTGCGTGGTGTTGTCCTCGAACCGCAGGCGCATCCGTACCGGGAAGGGCGCCCGGCTGAACTGCCGCAGCGCCACGACCGCGTAGTTCTGCCCCTCCTGCTGGCGCATCTGCACGTTGTCGATGCCGATGTCGAGCAGCTCGGTGGAGTAGAAGAACGCGCGCCAGTACCAGCCCAGGTCCATCCCCGAGACGTTCTCCACGGTGCGGAAGAAGTCGCCGGGCGACGGGTGCTTGAACGCCCAGCGGCGGATGTACTCGCGGATGGCGCGGTCGAAGGTCTCGCGGCCCACCACGTTGTCGCGCAGCGCGAGCAGCACCGCGCCGGGCTTCCGGTACCCGATCGCGCCCAGCGCACGGGCGTCGATGCGGTCGGGGGGCGTCATGAGCGGCACGTCGATGCCGGCGTCGACCGATGACTTCCAGTTGCTCACATAGAAGGGGAAGGGCGACGTGCCCGGGTTGCGGCGCTCCAGCGCGAAGGCGTTGATGTAGGTGTTGAGGCCCTCGTCCATCCAGGCATAGCGCCGCTCGTTGGAGCCGACGACCATGGGGAACCACTCGTGCCCGTGCTCGTGGTTCACCGTGCCGAAGATGGACGTGGGGTCGGTGAGCGGCTGGCCGTAGTGCACCATCACGAACATCGGATACTCCATCCCCCCCACCGGGCCGGCGACGCTCGTGGCCTGCGGGTACGGATACCGGTAGAACAGCTGCGAATAGTTGCGGATCGTCCACGCCGTCTGCTCGGCGGCCTGCTCCCACGCGGTGCCGGACTTGGCCACCTGGTAGTAGGCCTGCGCGAGCACGCCGTCGGCGCTGGTGGCGTCCCAGCGGAAGTCGGGGGCCGCCGCCCAGGCGACGTCGCGCACGTTGCTCGCGACGAACCGCCATGTTCTCGTCCCGGGGGTCGGGGTCGCCCGGGCCTCGTCATTCGTGATGACCGGGATCACGGTGCTGGCGGTCGCGGCGCGCGCGAGGCGCTCGCGCTGCGCGGGGGTGAGCACGGCGGTGGGATTCTGGAGCACGCCGCTGCCCGCCACCGTGTAGCCGGCCGGCACGGTGACGCTGTAGTCGACGTCGCCGTACTCGAGGTAGAACTCGCCCTGCCCGAAGTAGGGGTCGGTGTTCCAGCCGCGGATGTCGTCGTACACGGCCATGCGCGGATACCACTGCGCGATCTCGTACAGCGTGCCCTCGCGTCCCATGCGATCCGAGCCGTGCTCCGGCACCCGGAAGCTGTAGCTCAGGGTGATCGTCGCGCGGCCGCCGCGCGGGGCGATCGGCTGGTCCAGATCGATGCGCCCCATGGTGTCGTCCACGCGCACGGCGGCGGCGCGTCCGTTCACCTGCACCCCGCTCAGGTCGTAGCCACCCTGGAAGCCGCGCACGCCCCAGCGCGAGTCCGCGGGGAAGAGCGACGAGCCCTTGCTGCCCGCCTGGTAGAGGTTCTGGTCGAGCTGCACCCAGACGAAGCGCAGGGTGTCCGGCGAGTTGTTGGTGTAGCGGATGGTCACCGTGCCGGCCACCGACTGCCGCGCCGTGTCGAGCGACGCGGCGATGGTATAGTCGGCGCGCTGCTGCCAGTAGTCGGGGCCCGGCGTCCCGCTGGCGGAGCGGAAGGCGTTGGGGCCCGGCCAGTCCATGCGGTCGATGCGGGCGATGGGGTCGTCCATCGTCGTCCGCGCCGACCCGGCTCGGCCCGCCGACGCGGGCGCCGGCGCCGACACGACGACCGGCGCGGCGGTGGTCGTGAGGGTGTCCACCCGGACGGGAACGAGCACGGGCGGGCTCTGGGACAGGCAGCCGGTGCCGGCGGCGAGCAGGACGAACAGGGCAGAACGCTTCACGAGCAGGTCCGGTTGAGTGCGCTGCAAGATGACCGGGAGGCGACGCGTGCCGTCGCCTCCCGGATCGGCGTGTCTCCAACCGCAACGGGAGTGCCGTCCAGGGCCGGCCCTTGCTCCGGAGCCCGTTGCCCCGTACCGTCAGGCCCAATGGCACGCACGACCGACCCAACTGCGGAGACGCTGCGCCCCACCACGGCGCCCGCGGTCTCCCGCCGAGACGCGCATCGGGCCACCACGGTCGGCACGCGGCGCTTCGTCGAGCGTTCCGTACAGCGCGACGAGGACTTCCGGCGCACCCTGCCGCGCAAGCTCGCCGTGTCCGCCCTGGGCCTGGGCACCTACCTCGGCGACTGCACCGACGAGGACGACGCGGCCTACGCCGCGGTGGTGCGCGAGGCGCTCGCCGCGGGGGTGAACCTGTTCGACACGGCGATCAACTACCGCTGCCAGCGGTCCGAGCGCGCGCTGGGGCACGCGCTGGTGGAGGCGATCGCCTCCGGCGAGGTGCGCCGCGACGAGCTGATCGTGTGCACCAAGGGCGGATACGTCGCCCTGGACAAGGCCCCGCCGGCGTCGCGCGAGGCGTACGACCGCTTCCTCGAGGAGGAGCTGTACGCGCCGGGCATCCTCGCGCGCGACGAGCTGGTGCGGGGCGGGCATTCCATCTCGCCCCGCTTCCTGGACTACCAGCTCCAGCGCAGCCGCACCAACCTGGGGCTGCAGGCGGTGGACCTGTACTACCTGCACAACCCCGAGGAACAGCTGCTCGCGGTGGACCGCGCGACCTTCAACGACCGGGTGCGCGCCGCCTTCGCCATGCTGGAGGAGCGCGCGGCGTCGGGAGAGATCGCCGGCTACGGCTGCGCGACGTGGACGGGGTTCCGCGTGGGGCCGGAGCACCGCCAGCACCTGTCGCTCGCCGAGCTGGTGGCGATGGCGCGCGACGTGGCGGGCACGGCGCACCACTTCCGCGCGGTGCAGCTGCCGGTGAGCCTCGCGATGCCCGAAGCGGCACGGCTGCCGAGCCAGCCGCTGGGCCGCAAGCTCGTCCCGCTGCTCGATGCCGCCGACGCGCTCGGCATCGGCGTGGTGGCCAGCGCGCCGCTGATGCAGGGCAAGCTCACCTCGGGGCTGCCCGAGGAGATGCACGCCCTCTTCCCGGGCTGCTCGACCGACGCCCAGCGCGCCCTCCGCTTCTCCGCATCGCTGCCGGGCGTGAGCGCGGTGCTCTCGGGGATGCGCAGCAGCGCGCACCTGGCGGAGAACCTCGGCGCCTGGACGGACTGCTGACACTCGCGGCGCGGTCCTGATTCTCGGACCGCCGCCTGTGCTGTGTGCGTTCGCAATTTCCGCCTTGGGCTGTATGCGTTCGCAAATTCCCGCCTGGGGCTGTGTGCGTACGCGAATCTCCACGAATTGGTAGCGAATCGCCGCGACACTCCCCCTCTCGAGTTTGCGCTCATCCGCTGCAAGCTCGAGGAGATGTGCGTATCGAGAACGGCTGACAGGGGGTGCGGGGGTGTTCGCGCTCATTCGCTTCGCATTCGTGGAAATTCGCGTACGCAAACAGCAGGCAGGGCGGGAAGCTTCGTCCTACCGTCCTACCGTCCTACCGTCCTACCGTCCTACCGTCCTACCGTCCTACCGTCCTACACCAGGACTACAGGATCGTCAGTGTCTCCACCGAGCCCGTCGCGAGCGACACGCACGCGATGCGGTGGGCGTTCGTGTCGGCGACGTAGGCGTGCTGCGCGCCGATCGCGACGCCCGAGGGCTCGCTGAAGCCGCGCACCCAGGTCGTCGCCTCGCGCGTGGACGGGTCCAGCCACTTGAGCGCGTCGTTGTACGAGTCGCAGACCAGCAGGCGGCCGTCGCCGGCAAGGGCGAGCCCCTGCTGGTGCTGCATGCGGACGTCGTCGCCGGCGCCGTCCACGTCGCCGAAGTCGAACAGCCCCGTGCCGACGATCGTGCGCACGCCGCCGGCGGGACCACGGTCCGCGGCGCGCACCGCGCTCGACTCCGCGTCCGTGAAGAAGAGCCGGTCGCCGGAGGCGACCAGCCCCATCGGCTGCGCGAGCGCCGCGTCGGCATGCGCGGCATCGTGCAGCTCCTCGGCACCACTGCCGCTCAGGACGCGGGCGTCGCCGGTGGCGAGTGACACCGTCCAGAGCTGGTGGATGCCCGCCATCGCCACGTAGAGCGTGTCGTCCGCCACGGCGACGTCCCACGGGGAGCTCAGCGCCCCCTTCGCCTCGTCCACGGCGCTCCGCATCTGCCGCCCCGTTCCGGCCAGGGTGCGGGTCCGCCCGGTCGACGACGACACGTCGCGGATGGTGTGCGTTCCGGCGTCGGCCACGAGCAGCCGGTCGCCGTGGAAGCAGAGGCCCTGCGGATTCGTGAACAGCGGCGCCTCACCGTCGCGGTACCCCGCCTCCGGCCCGCCGACGATGCGCTCCACCTGCATCGTGGTGCCGCCGGCGTCGAGCGTGCCGACGAGGATCCGGTGATGCCCGCTGTCGGCGATCGCGATGCGCGCGCCGCTCACCGCCACCTTGCCCGGAAAGGCGAGCGTGCCGATGGCCTGTGTCGGCCCATCGGCGCGGACGGGGGCGGCGGACGCCACGAGGGCCCCTTCGGCGCGCGCGAGCTCGATCTGGCGCTCGATGAACGGGGCGAGCGCATCGGCGGTGAACTCGCCCGCCTGCATCCCCACGACGTAGCCGCGCGGGTCGATCGCGACGAGCGTGGGCCACGCGCGCACCGCGTACGCGCGCCACAACCGGAACTGCCGGTCGTTGACCGTCGGGTGCACCGCGCCGAGCCGGAGGCTCGCGTCGCGGATGCGCGCGGTCTCACGCTCGGCGGTGTACTTGCCGGCGTGCACGCCGACGACGGCGAGCTCGGTGGGGAACCGCGATTCGAGCGCCCGCAACTGCGGGAGCACATGCACGCAGTTGATTCAGCCGTAGGTCCAGAAGTCGAGCAGCAGGATCCGGCCGCGGAAGTCCGCGAGCGTCATGCGCCGCCCGCCGGTGTGGATCCACTCGAGCGTATCGGGAAAGTCCGGGGCGCGCACGGCGGGAGAGTCCATGCCTGATCCTAGCATCTGCCTGGCGAGACGGCCAGTTCCGCTGCTCGGCTGATCCTGTTCAACGGCGGATTCCATCGGCATGGCGTACGCGCCCTCGGCGAGCGGGGCTGAAGCTCAACTGACAGGGACCGCTCACGCATCCAATCGGATTGATGCGAGGGTGCGCGACCCTTCGAAATGGCCCGCCACGCCCTCATGCGACGAGCGGGCGCCGCTCCTTTACTCGCAACCATGGTACGAGGGCCGGCCACCGCAACTGATGGAGGGTGCGGGGCGGAGATCCCAGCCCCGCACCCCCCCCAAACTCACGGCGGCCGGCTCTCATGCGATGTCCGACGAGGCAAGGGATGTCCGGAGCGGCAAGAAGGGAAGGAAGCCCTGTTGCGCGAGGGCCCTGCTCAGTCCTCCGCGTCCTCCGTGGTCAAACGCTGTTGCAGCGCTGGCACTGCCCCGACGCCTCGCGCGGGGCGGAGATCCCAGCCCCGCACCCTCCATTAGTTCCGAGGGCCGGCTCTCCTACCATCTGGACGAGTAAAGGAGCGGCGTCCGCTCGTCGCACGAGGGCCTGGCGGGCCATTTCGTCGGGCTGCGTCACCTCGCATCAATCCGATGGATGCGTGAGCAGTCCCAGTCAGTTGACCTTCAGCCCCGCTCTCCGAGGCCCAGCGCGCCATGCCGATGGAATCCGTCGGTGAAGAAGGCAGGTGATCGGCGCACCGACCGCTGGCCCGGTGCTCGCAGTATCGTAGGCTTCGCCATGCCCTCCGACGCCACGATCGCCTTTCCAACGCTCGACGCACGCCAGATCGACGCGCTGCGCCCGCGCGGCACGGTGCGCCGCACCGAGGCGGGCGAGGTGCTCTGGCGCGCGGGAGACCGCCGCTTCCCGCTGTTCGTGGTGCTCGCCGGCGCCATCGAGGTCGTCGAGCACGCGGCGAATGGCGAGATCCGCCCCATCGCGCACCACTCCGCCGGCCAGTTCACCGGCGACGTCGACATGCTCACGGGGCGCGGCGCGCTGATCGAGGGCCAGGTGTCGGAGGCGGGCGAGGTGCTCGCGGTGGAGTCGTCCGAGCTGCGACGCGTGCTGAGCGACGCCCCCGAGCTGGGCGAGACGCTGCTGCGCGCCTTCCTGATGCGCCGCACGCTGCTGCTCGACAACGGCTTCGAGGGGATCAAGATCATCGGGTCGCGCTTCACGCCGGCCACGCATGCGCTCGCCGAGTTCTGCTCGCGCAACGCGGTGCCGTACACCCTGCTGGACCTGGAGCGGGATCCGCAGGCCGACGACCTGCTGCGCGCGATGGGGGTGCCGGCGGCGGAGACGCCCGTCGTCCTCTGCCGCGACGGCAGGTTCCACAAGAACCCGACGATCGGCGAGCTGGCCGCCGTCCTGGGCCTGGTGCAGCCGATGGATCCGGGCGAGCTCTACGACCTGGTGGTGGTGGGCGCCGGACCCGCGGGGCTCGCCGCCGCGGTGTACGCCGCCAGCGAGGGGCTGCGCACCCTGACGGTCGACGCCACCGCGGTGGGCGGGCAGGCCGGCACGAGCTCGCGCATCGAGAACTACCTCGGCTTCCCTACCGGGATCTCCGGCCAGGACCTGGCCATGCGGGCCATGGTGCAGGCGGAGAAGTTCGGCGCCGACTTCTCCGTGCCCTGCACCGCGGTGGGGCTGCGCATCCAGGGCGGCGACCGCATCGTGCGGCTCGACGACGGGGTGGAGCTGCGCGCCCGCGCGGTGATCGTGGCGAGCGGAATCGAGTACCGGCGGCTGAGCGTGCCGCGGGTGCGTGAGCTCGAGGGAGCAGGGGTCTACTACTCGGCCACCGAGATGGAGGCGCGGCTCGCCGGCGGCGAGGACGTGGTGGTAGTGGGCGGCGGCAACTCGGCCGGCCAGGCCGCGGTGTTCCTCGCCCGGCACTCGCGGCGCGTCCACCTCGTGATCCGCGGCGACGAGCTGGCGAAGAGCATGTCGCGATACCTCATCGACCGGCTCGACGGGCTGCCGAACGTCACGCTGCACCGCCGCGCCGTGGTCGCCACGCTCGAGGGCGAGGGTGCGTTGAGCGGGGTGACCATACAGTCGGTCAAGGGGGGCGCGGAGGAACGCATCGCGGCCCGCGCGCTGTTCATCTTCATCGGCGCCGTGCCGCACACCGGGTGGCTGAAGGACTGCGTCGCGCTGGACGCCAGGGGATTCGTGCTCACAGGCACCGGCCTCACTCCTGCCATGCTGGACAGCGACGCCTGGCGGGTGGCCAATCGCCCGCCCCTGTTCCTGGAGACGAGCCTGCCCGGCGTCTTCGCCGCGGGCGACGCGCGCGCCGGCTCCGTGAAGCGCGTCGCGTCGGCGGTCGGCGAGGGCTCCATGGCGATCAGCTTCGTACACGCACACCTGGGAGTGACGACATGAGCCAGCGCTGCACGCATCTCGACCACGTCCATGCGGTCACGCCGAAGACCCCGAACGGCTGCGAGGAATGCCTCGCGACGGGCAGCGGCTGGGTGCACCTGCGGCTGTGCCTGGAGTGCGGCCACGTCGGCTGCTGCGACGACTCGCCGAACAGGCACGCCACGAAGCACTTCCACGCGACGACGCATCCGGTGATGCGCAGCTTCGAGCGGGGAGAGGACTGGGGATGGTGCTTCGTGGACGAGCTGTTCATGGAGCCTGCGCCAGAGGCGACAGCGGAGCCTGCGCCGAAGGCGGCAGCGGAACCCGCGCCGGGGGCGACAGCGGCATCCGCGCCGAGGACGGCGCGCTGAGCTCGCGCGAGAGCACGCCACCCGCCGGGCCGTCGCACCATGCGCCCGGCGGCGCCTTCCGGAACCCGTGGCCCGGCAGCGAGACGCACGGGCTGCGCGACGTGGCCCGCATGCTCTGGGAGCAGCGCGGCGAGCGAGCGCCCAACCCGCCGCGCGGCAGCTTCCCGGTCGCCACCCCGCAGCTGGTGCGGCCGCGCGCCGACCGCGCCATCGCCACGGCCACCTGGATGGGCCACAGCACCGTGCTGCTCCAGGTGGGCGGGTTGAACATCCTCACCGACCCGGTGTGGAGCGAGCGCGCCTTTCCGGTCCAGTGGCTCGGGCCGCGCCGGGTGATGCCGCCGCCCATCGCGCTGGACGCGCTCCCTCCGCTCGACATCGTCCTGCTCTCCCACTCGCACTACGACCACCTCGACCGCCCCACGGTGCAGCGCCTCGCCCGGCTGCATCGCGACGCGATCTGGGTGGCGCCGCTGGCCCTCGGGAAGTACCTGCGCGAGTTCGGCGTGGCACAGGTGGTGGAGCTGGACTGGTGGCAGCACACGGTCGTGAAGGGCGCCACCATCACCGCGACGCCCGCTCGGCACTTCTCGGCGCGCCGCGCCGGGGACCGCAACGCCACGCTCTGGTGCGGCTACGCGGTGGAGATCGAGGGGCGGCGCGCCTGGTTCGCGGGGGACACGGCGTACCATCCGGAGTTCCGGCGCATCGGCGAGCGCTGCGGGCCGTTCGACCTGGTGCTCATGCCGATCGGCGCGTACGACCCGCGCTGGTTCATGCAGTCGGTCCACCTGGACCCGTCCGAGGCGGTGCAGGCGTACACGGAGGCGACGCTGGCGTATCCGTCGACTCCGCTGCCACTGATGCTCGGCATCCACTGGGGGACCTTCCGGCTCACCTCGGAGCCCATGGAGGAGCCGCCGCGCCGGGTGCGGGAGGCGTGGGAGCGGCAGCGGCTCGACCCGGACCTCCTCTGGATCGCAGCATTCGGCGAGACCCGGGGCTGGTAACGCATAAATAAATATTCATGCATTAGTTCTTCACTGCGAGGGCACGGCGGACAGCCGCTCATGCAGTTCTCTCTGTGACCTCTGTGTCCTCCGTGGTTGAACGCCCTTGCAAGAGCGTTTTACCACGGAGGACACGGAGGGCGCAGAGGAAACGATGAAGTCCTCTGCGCCCTCGCTGTTCCTCTCTGCGGCCTCTGCGTTGAAGCCGTTGACCGTGCAGTGGTCTAGGACGCCTTCCGCTTGCGCGCCGACTTCGCCCGCGTCGCCTTCACCGGCTTCTTCTTCGCCGTGGCCGTGGTGGACGCGTGCTTCGACGAGCGCTTCTTCGCCCCCGAGGCGGCCAGGCTCTCCTGGAGACGCGCGACGAGGTCGATGACCTTCGTCTTCTCGCGCCGCCCGTCGTCGTCGTCGCCGTCGTCGGGGATCTTCTTTCCCTTCAGCTTCGCCTTGAGCAGCGACTTCAGCTTCTCCTCGTACTCGTCATGGTACTTGGACGGGTCGAACGGCTCGGCAAGGTTGCCGATGAGCTGCTCGGCCATCGCCAGCTCCTGCGGCCGCACCTTCTGCTGCTCGGTGTCGGGGAAGTTGATGTCGGACGGCGGCACCAGCTCGTTCTCGAAGCGCATCAGCTCCAGCACCAGCGCGTCCCCGATCGGGCGCACCGCCACGAGGTGCTCCTTCTGCCGCAGCGTGAGCTTGCCGATGCCCACCATGTCCGTGTTGGCGAGCGCCTCGCGCAGCAGGGCGTAGGGCTTCTCGCCCCCCTTCTGGGGCACGAGGTAGTACGGGGTGTCGAAGTAGCGGGGGTCGATCTCGTCGGACTTGACGAAGTCCATCATCTCCACCGCCTTGCTCGAGGGCGTCCGCACCTTCGCGAGCTCCTCGGGGGTGACGACGACGTACTTCCCCTTGGCGTACTCGTACCCCTTCACGATCTGCTTCCAGGGCACGACCTCGCCGTCGACGGACGACACGCGCTCGTACTTGATCGGCGCGAGATCCTCCTCGTTCAGCTGGCGGAAGCTGGTCTTCTCCACCGCGCGCACGGCGCTGGCCAGAGAGACAGGGATGTTCACGAGCCCGAACGTCAGGGCGCCAGTCCATATGCTTGCCATGCCCGGTGATATGGCAGGGCCCGTACTCTCCATCACTTGTCCACAAACTTTTCGGCGGCTGTTCGGAATTGCCTCGTTCGCGGGCTGGTCCCTCGGTAAAAGGGGGGACTGCATCCGAAGGATGGCATGGATCGGACGGGATCGTCGGGTGGGCCAGGTGCCCTTCACGTGCGCCCACCAGTCAACCGCCATAAAGCATTATATAAATATCACTTTATATGGTATGTGTCGGTCACGGAGTGGTCGTCATGACCGTCGAATCCGTCTCGTCCGTTGGATGCAGTCTCCTCTCCGGCCGAGAGACCAGACCGCGCAGGAATCGGCGCCCGGAACGGTCACGACAATTGCACAGTCGGCTCCCCGTGCCGACGTCGCTGAATCCCCGCTACACCTTTCCCGAGTTCATCGTCGGGAAGAGCAACGAGGCCGCGTATGCCGCCGCCTCGGCGGCCGCCGTTGCCCCCGGGCAGCTTTACAACCCCATCCTGATCACCGGCGCTACCGGGCTCGGCAAGACGCACCTCGCGCATGCCGTCACGGCCGAGTCGGCACTCCGCCCAGAGCGGACCGTGCTGCTGATGACCGCCGACGAGTTCCTGCGCCGCCTTGCCGAGGGGACGGCGGCGGGCACTCCTCGCGCCATCATCGACGAGCTGGCCCGGGCCGACCTGCTCATCATCGACGACGTCCATGTGCTCGATCGGCACGCCGCCGCGCAGGAGGCCCTCGCCGCGGTCGCCGCCGAGAGCGTCCTTGGCAGCCACCAGCTGCTGCTCACGAGCGACGCGGCCGACGGCGCCGATGCCCTGGCCCTCCGTCTCGTCGGCCGCTTCCGGCGAGCGCACGTCGCGCACCTCGATCCCCCGGACTGGGAGCACCGCGTGTCCATCCTGCACGCCAAGGCGCGCGCGCGCGCCATCGAGCTGCCGCCCAGCGTGGCGCACCACCTGGCGGCGCAGTCCGAGTCCAGCGTCCGGGCGCTCGAGGGGAACATCACCCGGCTCCTCGCCATCGCCTCGGTGGAGAACGCCCCCCTCACCCTGGCCCTCGCGCGGCGCGCCCTGCCCACGCACCGGCCGGCCGGCACGGCGAGCGTGGGCGCGCAGGCGGTGCAGGAGGCCGTGGCTGCCGAGTGGGGCGTCTCGCCCGATGACCTCGTGGGCAGCGGACGCGCGCGCGTGCTCGCGCGGCCGCGCCGGATCGGGATGCTCCTCTGCCGCGAGCTGCTCCAGCTCTCGCTGCGCGAGATCGGCGCGGCCTTCGGCGACCGCGACACGTCCACGGTGCTCTCCGCCCTGGCCCGCGCCCGCGACGACATCGAGGAAGACGCCCGGACCGCGGAACGCGTCGCCCGGCTGCGCACCATGCTGCCGCTGCCGGATGGAGCGACGCGTTGACGGCCAGGCGCTCGCGGTCGCTGCGCGACACGCTCGCTTGGCGGTCGGTCGGCGTGGAACGCCTCCCTTGGCGGGCGGCTGTCCCGGGCGCTGCGCGCCGACGGGACTACGCCTTGACGGGCGCTCGCGATGCTCGCTTGGCGGACACCCCTCAGCCGTCCCGCCAAGGGCGGCGTAGTCGCCCGCCCGCCAAGCGAGCGCAGCGAGCGCCCGCAGATTTCGCGGAAAAGTGTGCCTGTATCGACGCCGCTTCCCGGCTTACCTTACCGTTCATGGCCAAGGCACAGCGCAAGGAAGAGATCCTCAAGTCCGAGCTCCCGCCCACGTTGCCGCTCATGGCGCTGCGGTCGACGATCGTCTATCCGCTCGGCACGATCGCGGTACAGATGGGGGCGCCGGAGAACCTGTCCCTCCTGCGGGCGCACGACGAGCCGGGGCTGGTGGTCGCCCTCGTCGTCGCCGGGGGTGACCACGACGAGCCGATCGACTCGCAGCGGTTCATCGGCCGCGTCGGCGTCGCCGCCCGGGTCC
>JAQBPZ010000086.1 GCA_028287225.1 Gemmatimonadota bacterium | reverse complement strand
CACGCGTACAACGCGGCGGCGCTCGCCGAGGCGCAATCCGAGTCGGTGGAGGCCGCGTTCTGGGCGGCGCTGCGCGCGCTCGAGGACAAGGCGGAGCTGGCCCGCCTGCGCGCCGGCCTGGCACGGGAGCGGGGGATGAACGAGCACGCGGTGCAGTTCGAGGTGCAGCTCCAGGCGGCGCAGCAGCACGCGGCCGCGATTCGCGAGGTGCTGCGAATGAACGGAGGGTCGGGAATCCACCCGGCCGTGAGTCCCGCGACCGGGCCCGACGACGCGAAGGAGTGAGGACGGTCAGCGGGTGATCCGCACCCCGCACGTCACCTGCTCAGCACTCCGCGGAGCCGGAGATCGCGCGACGACGCGCCGACGAACACGGCGCGCGCCCCGGGGGCGACCGCCCAGTCGTGGTGCGAGACCGAGTACCAGGACAGCGCGCGCTCGCCCACGTGCACCGTCAGCGCGCGCTCCTCGCCCGGCGCCAGCATCACGCGCGTGAAGCCGGCGAGCGCGCGTGGCGGCATGGGGGCGGGCGGATGATCCGGCCGGCTCACGTACACCTGCGGCACCTCGGCACCGGCACGTGAGCCGACGTTCCGCACGCGGAAGCTCACGTCGAAGCCGTCGCCACGCGGCACCACCACGAGCCCGGAGTAGCGGAACGTGGTGTACGAGCGACCATGTCCGAAGGCGTACCGCGGCGCGATGCCGTGCTCGTCGTACCACCGGTAGCCCACGAAGACGCCCTCGGAATACAGCTCGATGCCCCTGATGCCGGGGTAGCGCTCGGGCGCGGCCGTCGGCGCGTCGGTGGCGCGAAGCGGGAACGTGACGGGCAGGCGCCCGCCCGGCGAGGCGCGGCCGAGCAGGAGGTCCGCCGTGGCGGCGCCCCCCTCCTGCCCCGGATACCACATCTCCAGGATCGCGTTGGCTCGCGTCGCCCACGGCATCAGCACCGGGTCGCCCGTGTTGAGCACCACCACGGTGCGCGGGTTGGCCGCCACGACCGCGGCCACGAGGTCGTCCTGCCCCAGCGGCAGTGCGAGCGATTCGCGGTCCACTCCCTCGGAGCCTTCGTTGTGCACGAACACCACGGCGGCGCGCGCCGAGCGGGCGGCGCGGGCCGCGGCGCCGATGGTGGCCGCGCGCATCGACGGCGTGACCCAGGCGAAGCGGACCTGCAGGGGTTGCGGCGCCAGCTTGCCGGAGAAGTAGGCGGGCACGCCCATGACGATGCGCACCGTGTGGGGGCCGGCGGTGAGCCGGAGCCGCGCCGTGGCGTTGGTGAGCCCGGTCGTGGTGGGGATGAGGCTCAGCGTGCGGCTCACGAACGGCGCGTTGGAGACCACCTCCTGGCCGTCGACGACGATGGACGAGTTGCCCGCGGGGTTGTGCAGGAATGGCCCGATGCCCCAGTCGGTCTGGAGCGCGAGGTCGTACACGCCGGTGGAGGGCACGAGCAGCGTTCCGCTCCACGTCGCGCGGGTGGCCTGCGGCAGCGCGCGCGCGCCGGTGTAGTCGATGGTCGCGTCCACCTGCGTGGCGGATGTCCCCGTGGTGGTGCGTCGCAGGCCGTGCTGGCCCGGCGCGCCCTCGGGCACCAGCGCCTCCGCCGGCACCGCCACTCCGTCCAGCTCGATGCCCGGCTCGTACGTGATTCCCGCCCCCGCCCCGGCGCCCGCCCGGAGCGCGGCGAGCGGACTCTGTTCGCGCGCGACCACGCCGGCCACGCGCGAGCTTCCGCCGCCGCCCACCAGCAGGCGGCGCGCGCTGGGCCCGATCACCACGAGGGACTGGAGGTCATGTGGAGTGAGCGGCAGCGCGCCGCGGTTCTCGAGCAGCACGGCGCCCTGCGTCGCCACCTCGCGCGCGACGCGCGCCGATGCCGCCACGTCCATGGCGGGCGCGGCGCGGACCATCGCGCGGCCTCCCGTGGGCGAGGCGCCGGCGAGCAGGCCGAACCGGTTCATCGCCGTGAGGATGTGCCGCACCGCCCAGTCGAGCACCCACACCGGCATGCTGCCCGTGCGCAGCGAGTCGCCGATCGTCGCGAAGTGCTCGCTCAGGAACTCCACGTCGAGCCCCGCGCGCAGCGACGCACCGGACGTGTGCGTGGCCCCGTAGTCGGAGACGACGAACCCGTCGAACCGCCAGCGGTCGCGCAGTACGTTCGTGAGGAGCCCGGGGTTCTCGCAGCCGAACAGGCCGTTGACCTGGTTGTACGCGCACATCACGCTGCCTACGCCCGCCCTGACGCTCGCCTCGAACGCCGGCAGCTCGATCTCGTGCAGCGTGCGCTCATCCACCTTGGCGTCGACGAACTCTCGGCCGGCCTCCTGGTTGTTGGCGGCGAAGTGCTTGGCGGTGGCGATCACCCCTTCCGCCTGGATGGCGCGGATCTGCGCCACGGCCATCCGCGCGGCCAGGAAGGGATCCTCGCCGAGCGTCTCGAAGTTGCGGCCGCCCTGCGGAACGCGGACGATGTTCATCATGGGGCCGAAGAGCACGTCCTGCCGCATCGCGCGCGCTTCGCGTCCCAGCACTCGGCCATACTGCGACGCGAGGTCCTCGCTGAAGGTGGCGGCGAGCGAGACCGGCGCGGGCAGCGCGGTGGTCGCGGGCGCCACGCGGATGCCGGCGGGTCCGTCGGTGAGCCGGAGCGGCGGGATGCCGAGCCGCGCGACGCCGGGCATGTAGCCCACCTCGCCGATCGGGTCGGCCGGGGAGGGCCCCATGACGCCGGGCATCCCGCCGCGGATCATGGACAGCTTCTCCGGTACGGTCAGCGCGCGGATGAGGGCCTCAACGCGCTCGGCGGGAAGCACCGAGACGCGCGCCTCCTGCGCCCCGGCGGGCGCGACGCAGAGCAGCAGGGCACCGAGAAATGCGCAGGCTGCGCGGCGGGTGCGCCACGGAGTCGGAGTGAATCGGGTCATCGCGTGGCTGGTGCTCGTCGGGGATGGATGCATCGCGCCGCGGATGACCGGGCAAGCATCAGGCCGGCCGGTGCCGTGCCGCGACGTGCCTTCAGGGGCCCCCACGGAGGAGATCCTCGCGCGGGCGGCCCCAGGCCGTGAGATGTGCCGGGCACCGCGCCGCCTCCGCGCCCGCCGACAGCGGCATGGTGGAGAAGTTGGGTCGGTCGGCGCCGCCGAAGCGCGCATCGGCAATGATGCCGGCGCCGAGCTCCGGTGCGCGGCCGAACTGCAGCCACGCGTGCACCGCGCAGTCGCGGGCGTGGAGCGCGCGAAGCCGCGAGAGCGACTGCACCGTTGCGCCCTGCGGCGTCACCCGGGCGCTCCCCTCGCCACACGCGCCGTTCACCACCCCCACCTGCATGGCCGAGAGCAGGTATTCGTCCGCGTCCTCGCGCGACGTGATCGCGAGCGCGGACCAGCAGAGCGGGTTCGCCGGCCGCGGGCTGAGCACCAGGTCCACCAGCCGCGTGTCGCTCGCGGGCAATGGCGCCGCCAGCAGCACGCCGCGGACGTGCTCGCGCAGCGCGAACATCGCCGCCACGAACATCGCCATGGCCCCGAGCGCGACCAGGGACCTCACGCGTGGACGAAGGCGCCGGATCGCGACCACGGCCGCGGCGCGCGTGGCCGCCAGTGCGACCAGAGCGATCACGGGGATCATCCCCATGACGGCGAGGACCACCGGCAGGAGCGAGAGCGCTGCACCGAGCACCATCGCGCGCCGGCGCCGTCGCGTGTTGAGCGCCGCCGCGACGCCGAGCGGCAGCCAGAGCCAGGGCTCCAGGATGTAGATCGCGTCGCCGTAGAACCAGCGCACGTCCACCGGCCAGAAGGGGTGCACGCCGTAGCTGTTCCACGAGTCGAGCACGAGGTGGCTCAGCAGCGCCGCGGCGAGCAGGAGGTAGAGGCGCGCGTCGGGCGCGCCGCACCGCCGCCGCACCGCCGGCAGCCAGCACAGCGCACCGAGCAGGAGCGCCTGCGCGACGAGGCCCACCACGGTGTGCGTGTGACCGCGATGGTGCAGCAGATAGCCGAGCGGCGCGGAGGTGACGCCGGTGTAGACGAGGTCCGCGTCGGGCAGGTTGGCCGCGACGATGCCAACGGTGAGGAACAGCGTGCGACGCGCTGGCGGCGCATCGGCCGGCAGGGCGATCTCCGCGAGCGCGGCACCGACGAGCGAATGGGTGATGTTGTCCACGCCGGGAATGCTAATGTCGCGCGGCGTGGAGGGCACGAGGCTGGCATGAGGCGGCTGACGAGTGCGACGCCAGGCCACAGGTCGGCGTCCCGTGCGCGTTCCCGCCACGGGTGCCGCTCGGTGAGGTGTGCCGGTCGCCGCGTGGCATTACGATTCGACGGATGGCGAGCGTGCGCGAGGACGAATGGCTCTGGGGCTGGGACCCCACTCCCGGCATCGTGTCGGTGCACGCCGACCAGACGGGCCGGGCGCGGGTGTGGCGACGCATCCCCGGCACGGGCGTCCTGGTGCGCGAGGAGGAGCGGTTTCGTCCCTGGCTGCTCCTCGACCGACTCGACGACCTCCTGCACCTCGGCACCGCCCTGGCGCCCGCCGCGGAGGGCGACGCGGGGATCCGCTGGCGCGAGCTGGAAGGGCCGGGCGCGCTCCGCTACCTCGTGAGCGCCGACGACGCCCGCCCGCTCGCCGCGGCCCTGCTGCGCGGCGCGTCGGAGCGCCTGGGTCGCCGGATCGGTCACGTGAGCGAGCTGGATGACGACACCGTGCTCTGCCTCCCCGCCGACGAGCAGTACCTCGTGGCGACCGGGCGCACGTACTTCCGCGACCTGCCTTTCGACGAGCTGCACCGCCTGCAGTTCGATCTGGAGACCACGGGGCTCGACGCGCGCACCAGCCGCGTCTTCATGATCTCGGTGCGGCATCACGATGGGCGCACGGAGGTGCTGGAGGCCGCCAGCGAGGGGGACGAGGGAGAGGCCGGCCTCATTCGCAGCCTCCTGCTTACGGTGCAGCGCAGCGACCCGGACGTGATCGAGAACCACAACCTGCATGGCTTCGACCTGCCCTTCCTTGATACGCGCGCGCGCCGGCTCGGCGTGCCGCTCGACCTGGGCCGCATCGGGGAGCCCGGACTGCGCCAGCGCGCGGCGCGCAGCGGCGTCCCGTCGGGGCGCCCGGAGGACGGCCGGCGCATCCGGTTCGTGGCGCCGGGCCGCGAGCTGATCGACACGCTCGACGCCGTGCGGCGCCACGACATGGCCGCGCGCGAGCTGCCGGGCATGGGGCTCAAGGTGGTGGCGAAGCACCTCGGCATCGCGTCGCCCGATCGCGAGTAC
>JAQBPZ010000062.1 GCA_028287225.1 Gemmatimonadota bacterium | reverse complement strand
GCGCTCGTGCCGCGGCGCAGCAGCGCGAGGCCTGCCGTCGCCAGCAGCACGCCGGCCACCACCGCGAGCGCTCCCGCCGCCAGCGAGACGCCGTCGCCGCGCTGGATGCCGCCCGCCCACAGCTCGGTGATCCCGATCCAGACCGCCTCCAGCGCGCCAACCACCACTGCGAGCATCGCCATCGGTCGCATCGTCCCCTCCCATGATTGAGTGAGTCCCGCCCGGCGCGCGCGCAGCACGTCCGCGCGCGCCGATGGCGCGCTCCGCGCCACGTCCAGCAGCAGCGCCGCCCAGAAGGCGACCCCGCCACCACCCGCCTCGCGCCGCTGGTCGCGGAACACGAGCGTCATCTCGCGTCCGTATTCCGCGCGGAACGCCCGCGGATACGCGCGCAGCAGCAGCGCGAACACCCGCTCGGCGCTCATGCCGGCTCCAGGCCGATGAGCTGCCGTTCACGCGCGACGCGCACCAGGGCGTGCAGCCGGCGCGCTTCGGCGCTCACGACCGCCAGCCCGAACTCCGTGAGGCGGTAGTAGCGGCGCCGCTCGTCCCCGAGCTCGGGATCGCTCCGTTCCGCCCCCTCCGCAACCAGCCCGGCGTCGAGCAACCGCTTGAGCGAGCCGTACAGCGTGCCCGGCCCGAGCCGCACCATGCCCTCCCCGCGCTCCGTGACCTCGCGCATGATCGCGTAGCCATGGCGCTCGCCCTGGGCGAGCGCGAGCAGGATCTGGAAGGTCGCCGGCGTCAGGGGGAGCTGCGCCCGCGTCAGGTCGTCCGGGTGGCGCATGCGAGTGCCTGCTATGAGGGGTGATATAGCGATGAACGTTATATCGGACAACATACTGCCAGCGGTGCGGTTGTCAAGATCGGCCCGCGACGGAGGGCGGCGAGCGCCCGTGGGAACGCTGCGGATGCCAGCCGGGAGGCCGCCCGGTGGCTCAGTGGAAGAAGCTGAGCACGACCTCGACGACGATGATGAGGATCACCGCGATCTCGAGCAGCTCGGCACGCGCGCCCTGCGCCTCCCCATTGAGCATGGCGTACGTGGAGCGGAAGATCTCGAGCTTGCGCTCGATGCCGCGCCGCCACGCGGTGGCCCGGAACAGCTCCAGCGCCGCGCCGTACACCCTCGCGAGGTAGACGTCGTCCGTCACCTTCAGGGCGTTCTCCGCACGCTCCACCGTTTCCGTCACGTCCGCGACCCGGGTCTGGAGCTTGGAGAGCACGCCCTGGAAGCGCCGCGTCGGCAGTGGACGACGTCGGCGCCGCGCCTCCGCCACCTGGTGGTACATGAGGGGCAGCTCCGCATCGAGCACCGCGTCGTAGACCCGCAGCTCGAGGAGCTGCGCGTTCGCGAACTCCAGGATGTACTCCACGTCCCGGTCGCTGGCGGTGGGCTCCAGCACCAGCGCGTTCTCCCAGGTGAGCACCACGAGGTCGTCGGCATAGTACGAGAACCGGTGGTGCAGCAGCTCGCGCAGCGCCGTGGGCGCCAGAGCGCGCGGCTCGCCGAGCAGCAGGGGCGCCAGCCGGTCGTTCGTGAGCACCGCGTGCGGATCGGCCGCGAGACCGTCCGGGCCACGGAGCGCCGTCACGCGGAACACGATGTAGTCCTCGCTCACCGGCGCGAGCCCGGCGCGCTCGATGGCCGGCGCCACGCGCGTCCGCAGGGCGTCGAGCTCCGCGGAGAAGAGGGCGGACAGCTCGGGGGAGCGGGCGAGCGCGCGCGCGAACTGCACGAAGTCGTCCCACGCCAGGGTGCCCGCCGCCTGGATCTCGAGCTGCAGCGAGCAGACCCCGAAATCGAACAGCCGCGCCGTGAGGTGCGCGGCGAACTGCGTGCCGTCCACCCGCAGCGTGCGGTAGCCGAGCATCACGGTCACCGGCGGATTTGCGATCTGGAGCGCCTGCGCCTCCACGCGCTCCGGCCGCGTGCGCGCCGAGGCCTCGCCGGCGAAGAGCGCATCGATGCGATCCAGCTCGATCGCGTACCCGATGTCGTACAGGTGGTAGACCACCGCGGCACCGGACACGGTGAGCGCGGGCGCGGGTTCGGGCGGGTGAGGGCGCATCGTACCGCGCCGGAGCGAAAAGCACGCCAAGGCCGTGCTGTCCGTCGCGCGGCGCACCGTCGTCACAGCTCGTGCTGCACCCCGAGCTCCAGCACCTGCGGCATGGGCAGCGCGAAGAAATCCTGCATGGTCGGCGCGTTGTGGTGCATGAAGATGAAGATCCGCTTCCGCCACCGCGCCATCCGGCCCGCGCCGGTGGGCCGCAGCCGCTCCCGCGCCAGGAAGTAGGTGGGAGATTCGGGGAGGCGGCACACGCCCTTCCGCTCGCACGCGCGCAGCACGTCCTGGAGCGCCACGGACTGCATGTAGCCGTAGCACGCCACCACGGTGATGAACCCGTGCTCCAGCCGCTCGATCTCCACCCGCTCCGCCGCGGGAACCCGGGCCGCATCCGCCGCGCGGACGGTGATCAGGATGATCTGCTCGTGCAGCGACCGGATCCGCTCCACGTAGTGGTGCAGCACGTCGGGGATCTGGTCCGCGCTCGGGCTCAGGAAGATGCCGGTGCCGGGGGTGCGGGCCGGCCGCTCCGCGGCCACCCGCGCAACCATCTCCTCCACCGCGGCCATGTTGCTGGATCGGAGCGCGATCAGCTGGTCGCGCCCGCGCCGCCATGTCACGAACACCACGTACACCCCGATGGCGAGCACCAGAGGCACCCAGCCGCCGTGTGGCAGCTTCACCACGTTCGCGGTCAGGAACGACAGGTCCACGAGCAGGAAGAGCAGCGCGAGCGGGAGCGCCGCGATGCGGCTCCATCCCCAGCGCCAGCGCGCCACCCGGTAGAAGAGCACCGTCGTCAACGCCATCGTGGCGCTCACCGCCAGCCCGTACGCCGTCGCGAGCCGCTCCGAGCTGCCGAAGCCGACGACGAGCAGCAGGCACGCCGCCAGCAGCAGCCAGTTCACGATCGGGACGTAGACCTGGCCCTCCTGCTCCTGCGACGTGTGCAGCACGGTGAGGATCGGCGCATAGCCGAGGTGCATCAGCTGGCGTGTCAGCGAGAAGGCGCCGGAGATGAGCGCCTGCGAGGCGATCACGGTGGTGATGGTCGCCAGCGCGACGAGCGGCAGCAGCAGCCGGGCCGGCGCGAGCTCGAAGAACGGGTGCTGCGTGGCCGGCGCACGGAGCAGCAGCGACCCCTGCCCCAGGTAGTTGAGCAGCAGGCACGGAAGCACGAGGACGAACCACACCAGCCGGATGGGCCGGGCCCCGAAGTGCCCCATGTCGGCATACAGCGCCTCGGCCCCGGTGACCACCAGGATCACCGCGCCGAGCACCATCAGGCCCGGCCACGAATGCCGCACGAGGAAGCTCGCGGCGTGCACCGGCGAGAGCGCGCCGAGCACCCCGGGGTGCCGTGCCACTTCCACCGCGCCCATCGCGCCGATCACCACGAACCAGAGGACCATCACGGGCCCGAAGACGCGGCCCACGCGCGCCGTGCCCCGGCGCTGGATCGCAAAGAGCGACACGAGGATCGCGAGCGTCAGCGGGACCACGAAGCGCTGCAGCGCAGGCGAGACGACATGCAGCCCCTCCACGGCCGAGAGCACCGAGATGGCGGGGGTGATCACGCCATCGCCGTAGAGCAGCGCCGCACCGAAGAGCCCCGCCCCGATCCACAGCATCGGCCGCCGGCTCCGTCCCCGCTCGAGGTCGGGGAGCAGGAGGGTGAGCAGCGCGAGGATCCCGCCCTCGCCGCCGTTGTCGGCGCGCATGATGAACGCGATGTACTTCACGCTCACCACGAGCACGAGCGCCCAGACGATCAGCGAGAGCACGCCGAGCACGTCCGCCGGCACCGGGCGCAGCCCGTATCCCGTGAACGCCTCGCGCAGGGCATAGAGAGGGCTCGTGCCGATGTCGCCATAGACGATGCCCGCCGCGCCCACTGCGAGCGACAGGAGCGTTCCGCGGGCACGCGCGGCCTCCTCCTTCGCCACCTCGGGCTCGAGGGCGGCATCCGCGCCGTGCAGCTCGATCGTGCGCGTGATCGCGGCTTCGGCCGCGGCGCCCGCCGGCACCTCCTCGCGATCGATCCGGCGCCGCTCCGGGCGCTCCTGGGCCAGCTTCGGTGCAGTCATGCATGGAATACGGGCTAAAACCATGCACGTGATTCCAGGCCAGTTTGCGTACTGTTTCGTACCCGGAGGCTGGGTCGGCCCGGTGTCTGCACGAGCTGGCTTCATGCCCACGCCAGCTGAAATTGCCGGACCCGACGCCGAGCTTCCCGACGCGAAGCGCGCGCCGCACCCGGAGCGCCCCGCCCCGACCGGGGTGCGCGCCTTCCTCGGCCTGCTCTGGGGCACCGTCTTCAAGTTCTTCGGCGACGGCTGCTCGGAGATGGCCGCGGCCATCTCGTTCTACACCTTCTTCTCGCTGCCCGCCCTCGTCAGCCTGCTCCTCACGCTCGTGGGGCGCGTGATGGATCCCGAGCGCGTGCAGGCCGCGATCATCCGCCAGGTCGGCGGCCTGATCGGGTCGGCCGGTGCGGAGCAGGTCCGGACCATCATCGAGCACGCGCAGCGGGCGGACGGCTTCACGGTCGGCACCCTCCTGAGCCTTCTCGCACTCGCAATCGGCGCCACCGCCGCGTTCGCGCAGCTTCAGAGCTCGCTGAACAAGGTCTGGGGAGTGAAGCCGAACCCCAACCGGAACCAGCTCCGCGTCTTCCTCGTCAAGCGCATCTTCTCGTTCGGCGTCGTCATCACCATCGCCTTCCTGCTCCTCGTGTCGCTCACCGTCAGCACCATGCTCGGCCTCGTGCGCGAACGGTTCACCACCTTCCTCGGCCTGCCGCCGATCGTGCTGGAGCTCGCGACGTCGGTCGTCGGCTTCGCGCTGGTCGCGCTGCTGTTCGCCGTGATGTTCCGGTTCCTGCCGGATGCGCGCATCGCCTGGCGCGACGTCCGCGTGGGTGCGCTCGGCAGCGCGCTGCTCTACACGCTCGGCAAGATCGTCATCGGGCTCTACCTCGGCGGCACGGACCCGGGCAACGCGTACGGCGCGGCGGGATCACTCGCCGTGGTCCTGATCTGGGTCTACTACACCTCGATGGTGCTGCTGCTCGGGGCGGCGTTCACCGAGCAGTGGGCGGAGCGCTACGGCCGCGGGGTGCGCCCCGAGAAGGGCGCGGTGGCCTACGTGGAAGAGGAGCGGCGCGAGCGCACGGGGTGAGCGCGCTCAGGCGCGCGACGTCGCCATGCGGCGCCCGGGCAGCATGGAGCGCAGCGCGCGCCACTCGCCGTGCCGGAAGAAGCGCGTGGCGAACAGCGCGACCGGCATCGCCAGCAGCAGCGCGCCCTTCACCGCCAGCCCCACCGACGAGAGCGGCGCCACGCCGTGCGCCGTGATGAACCGGTCCAGGGCGAAGAGCACGCCGACGACGGCGGCGAGGTGGGCCACGCGTCCCCACTCGAAGGGCACGGGATAGACGCGGTTCGACTGCCATGCGCCGAGCGCCGACATGAGCGCGTACGCCGCCGGCGTCGCCCAGGCTACGCCCACCATCCCCCAGCGCGACTGCGCCACGATGCAGATGGCGATGTTGAGCGCCGCCCCTGCGCCCGCGATCCAGGGCAGCACCGACGTCCGGCGCTCGATGTAGAGGCCGGCCGTCACCACGGTGTACATCCCGCTGAACACGTAGCCGAGGAGGATCACGGGCACGATCGGCAGCCCCGCCCAGTACGCGGGCTTCACGTAGTGGTAGACCTTGGGGATCTCCACGAGCGACGGGAGCAGCACCGAGACGCCGAGGAACACCGTGGCGCACATCAGCATCAGCACGGTCAGCACGCGCGAGAAGAGCTGCGGTGCGCTCGCCTGCCGCGCGTGCTGCAGGGAGAACGGGGTCCACGCCATGCGGAACATCTGCACCACCAGCAGCATGGCGACGCCGAGCTTGTAGTTGAAGCTGTAGATGCCGACGACGTCCTTGGAGGTCATGCCGTACACCGCCTGCGCCGCCGACTCGGAGAGGTGCGTCAGCACGAGGCGGTCGCCGTTCTCCACGAGCATCACCGCCAGCATGGCCGGCATGATCGGCAGGGCGTACTTCCAGAGCGCCTTCCACGGCGCCCCCGAGAGCATCGCCGGCCGGAACAGGCGGCCGATCTCGGCGAGGAAGAAGAGGAGGATCACGAGGTTGGCCGCGAGGTTCGCGATGAAGATCGCGACCACGCCCCAGTGCAGCATGCCGATCAGCACGATGTTCAGCCCCACGCTCAGGCCCACGAAGAGCAGCCGGAGCGACGCGAAGCGCAGGGAGCGGCTCGTCATGCGGAGGTGCGCGTACGGCACGGCCAGCAGCGCGTCCGTGTACACGATCGCCAGCATGTAGCGGAACGACGTGGCGTCGAGCCTCGCGAAGGGGGCGAGCCAGGGCGTGAGCAGGAAGCCCAGCGCGGCAATGGCGCCGCCCACCACGAGCACCATCCCGAAGGACATGCTGAAGGCGCGCTGCTGCTCCGCCGGCGTGTTGTCCTTCACCCCGGAGGCGCTGCGCATGTACGCCACGTCCATCCCCAGGTAGAGCGCGATGGAGATGATCGGGATGTAGGAGTAGACCACCGCCTGCACTCCGTTCTGCGCGGGATCGAACTCGTGCGCGTAGTACGGCGTGAGGAGGTAGCTCAGCAGGCGGCCCACGATGGAGCTGAGGCCGTAGACCAGCGATTCGGACCCCAGGCGCCTGAGCTTGGCGCCGAACCCGCCCGGTGCACCGGCGGCGCCTCCCTCGGCGGCGGGCATCCCCGACTGCGCTTCCTCCTGCGCCGTCGCCGTGAGGTCCGGCTCCACGGGGCCCCGCCCTGCGTCCTTCGCGTCAGTCATCCGGTGGTCGTCTCTCGTGGGGTCGTGGCCGTTGGGGCCGGGGTCAGACCGGGGTCAGACCGGGACATATGCAGGATGATGGCCGCGGCGCACCGGCAGGCGACCGGCACGTGAAGGTAAGGCAACAGCAGCCGAACCGCGGAGGACGCGGAGGGCGCGGAGGACTGCATGAGCGGCTTTCCTCCGCGTCCTCCGCGTCCTCCGCGGTTCAATGCTGTTTCAGAGAGGACTACCAGATCCGCACGCGCTCCGCAGGCGCCCGGTACATCCGGTCGCCGGGCTGCACGTTGAAGGCGCGCTGGAAGGCGTCGTTGTTCACCAGCGGCACGAACCCGCGGGCCGATCCGGGCGAGTGCGGGTCGGTGAGGAGCTGCTGCCGCAGCGCCTCGTCGCGCGCCTTGGAGCGCCAGATCTGCGCGAACCCGATGAAGAAGCGCTGGTCGCCGGTGAAGCCGTCGATCACCGGTGCCTCGCGGCCGCCGAGGGAGAGGCGGTAGGCGCGGTAGGCCTGCGCCAGGCCGCTGAGGTCACCGATGTTCTCGCCCATCGTGAGCGCCGGGTTGATGTGCAGGTCGTCGATCGGCGTGATCGCGGCGTACTGCGCGCCGAGGCGCGTCGTGAGCGCGTCGAACGCCTGGGCGTCCGCGCTGGTCCACCAGTCGCGCAGGTTGCCCTCCCCATCCGACTTGCGGCCCTGGTCGTCGAAGCCGTGGCCGATCTCGTGGCCGATCACCGCGCCGATGGCGCCGTAGTTCACCGCATCGTCCGCATTCACGTCGAAGAAGGGCGACTGCAGGATGGCCGCCGGGAACACGATCTCGTTGTTCGAGGCGTTGTAATAGGCGTTCACCGTCTGCGGCGTCATGCCCCAGCGCGACCGGTCCACCGGCTGTCCCAGGCGGCGCACCATGTCGTCGTACTGGAACCGCGCCGAGCGCATGGCGTTGCCGGCCAGGTCGTCGCGGCGGATCGCCAGCGCGGAGAAGTCGCGCGGCTTGTCGGGATAGCCGATCTTCACGGTGAAGTGCGCCAGCTTGTCCTGTGCCTGCGCCTTCGTCGCGGCGCTCATCCACTGCAGGCTGTCGATGCCGACCCGGTACGCGGTGCGGAGGTTCTCCACCAGGCGGTCCATGCGTGCCTTCGCCTCGGGGCGGAAGTAGCGCGCCACGTAGAGCTTGCCCGCCGGCTCGCCGAGCATGCTCTCCACCCCGTCCACCGCCTGCTTCCAGCGCGCCGTCTGCTCCTGCTGCCCGGAGAGGGTGCGGCCGCGGAAGTCGAACCGCGCCGCGACGAAGCGGGCGGGCAGCTCGTTCGCGTACCGGTCGATCAGGCGGAAGGTCAGGTAGTCGCGCCATGCGGCCACCGGCGCGGTCGCCAGCACCGTGTCGAGCCCCATGAGATAGTCGGGCTGCCGCACGATCACGTCGGTCGCCTTCGCCAGGCCGGCCGCGCGCAGGTAGCCCGCCCAGTCGTACGAGGGCGTCAGTGCGGCGAGCTGGGTCGTGGACATCCGGTTGTACGTCGCGTTGCGGTCGCGGTTGCGCGCGCGATCCCACTGCCGGCGGGCGAGGTCGGTCTCCAGCGCCAGCACGCGGTCCGCCGCGGCCGAGGGCTCGGGCTGTCCCGCCAGGGTCAGGAGCCGCGCGACGTACTCGCGATACGCGGCTCGCGTCGCCACCGCGTTGGCGTCCTGCTTGAGGTAGTAGTCGCGGTCGGGCATGCCGAGCCCCGACTGCCCAACCTGGACGATGTTCACCGACGAGCGCTTCGGGTCCTGGCCCACGGACACGCCGGCGGGCCCCTGGATGCCGAGGGTCGCGAGATGGGCGAGGAGCGCGGGCAGGTCGCGGGCGGAGCGCAGCGCGACGATGCGGGCGAGCTCGCCGCGCAGGGGCGTCAGGCCGGTGCGCTCGATGCGCGCCGTGTCCATGTAGCTGGCGTACAGGTCACCCACCTTGCGCTCCTCGCTGCCCGCCGGCGCACCGCTTCGCGCGGCCTCCTCGAGGATAGCGTGCAGGCCGTTCCGGCTGCGCTCGCGCAGCTCGACGAACGAGCCCCACGAGGACTGGTCGCGCGGGATGGACGTCCGGGCGAGCCATCCTCCGTTCACGAAGCGGAAGAAGTCGTCCTGCGGCCGCACCGAGCGGTCGAAGTTGGTGGTGTCGATACCGAGCCCCGGCGCCGACTGCGCACCGGCGGCCTGGGCGGCCGCGGTGCCGATGAGGAGCGCCAGGCCGCCGGCCAGCAGGTGATCGAACGCTCCGCGTGTGCAACGCATCATGATGCCATGCTCCTGGTAGAGAAGAGGTGCGGTCCTCGGAAGCTACGAGCGGCTCGCCGACTGTTCAATTGTTTTACACGATGAAAGCCTGGAGGGTACGCGGCTTGCTCTTCCACGGGCCGTTCCGGGGAGAAACCCACCCGCGCGCGCCGGATCGTCGGCCGCCGCTTCGGGGAACGAGCGAGGGAGGACAAAATGGCCTTGCGCGTCTTCACGGACCGTGACGGGCGGGAGTGGAACGTGTGGCACGTGCGCCCGACGGTCACGGACGCGTCGCCACTCAACACGCGCTATCGAAACGGCTGGGTCTGCTTCCAGTGCACGGACGACGCCGAACGCTACCGGATGCCGATCGACGAGGTGCCGGCCGGGTGGGAGATCCTCCCCGATGACCGGCTGGACCTCCTGCGGCGCGTGGCCGCCCAGCCCGCCGAAGACCGCGCGATGGCCGACACCGGCGAGGAGGTGCGCCACGCCCGCGTCGAGGACGCGGAACGGGACAGCGTATCCGGACCGCACGAGATCGCGGAGACGCGCAACGAGTAACGAGTAACGAGTAACCAGAACCGAATAGCGAGTAACGAGTAACGAGGAGCGTCCCGGGCGGCTGTCATCCCACGCGCAACGCGCGTTGGGACCTACTGTCCTTGCGGACGGGCCAGCCACTCTGTCGGGATGCAAGGTCCCGACATCGGCTGCGCCGCTGTGGGATGACAGCCGCTCCGGACGCCCCTCGACTTCCTCGTTCCTCGTTCCTCGTTACTCGTTACTTGTTACTTGTTACTGCCTGCCTCACGCCCGAACGAACTGCGCCTCGATCTGCAGCTTGATGTCGTTGCTCACCATCACGCCGCCGGTCTCGAGCGCCTGGTTCCACACCAGGCCGAACTCGCGGCGGTCGATCTTCGTGGTGGCGCTGAAGCCCATCCGCGTGCCGCCCCACGGATCCTTCCCCTCGCCCTCGAACTCCACGTCCAGCGTGACGGACTTCGTCACGCCGTGAACGGTGAGGTCGCCGGTCAGGCGGAAGCTGTCCCGCGAGCCCTCGAGCCGCGTGCTGCGGAAGGTGATCTCCGGGAACTGCTCCACGTCGAAGAAGTCCGCCGACCGGAGGTGCTGGTCGCGCTGCTCGCTGCGCGTGTCCAGGCTCGCGGCCTGGATGGTGACCTCGACGCGCGCCTTCGTGTAGTCGTCGCCCGGCACGGTGGCGGTCCCCGATGCCTCGGCGAAGCGGCCGCGCACCGTGGTGATCATCAGGTGCTTCACGGAGAACTCGATGCTCGAGTGGCTGGCGTCGAGCGTCCAGGTGGTGGTGCCGGTCGTTGTGGCTGGTGCGGTCATGAAAAGCCTCGGTTCGTTGGGATGGGAAGTGTGAATCTTTGTGATGATCTTGTGACTGCTGAGATATCGGGGCGTGCG
>JAQBPZ010000047.1 GCA_028287225.1 Gemmatimonadota bacterium | reverse complement strand
GCGAGCCTGCCGCGGAAAGCCGAGTGACGCGTGCGGCGACGACGACTCAGGCGCCGGCGTACTTGTCCGGGATGCGGACCGTCAGCTGCTTCCGGCCCTTCTTGCGGCGGCGGGCCAGGGTCTGGCGCCCCCACTTCGTTTCCATGCGCGCACGAAAGCCGTGCGTCTTCAAGCGCCGCGTGTTCCGCGGGCGGTAGGTCGGCTTGCCCATGACTACTCCAGAGACGGTCTAAGCGGAACTGCGGTACAGACTGTTAAAGTTAGCAGAGACACAGAGATAGGTCAAGGCAGGTGATCCGGCGGACGAAGGGATCGCGCAATCAGATTTGTGCTTGCTTGCACTCGCGACCCGCTGCCCACACACCGCCGTAAATGAATTGCTTTTTCCGCAGGGCCCGGATAGCTTCGCTCCCCCCGTCCTCCCGTCGAGTTATCCACATCCCCTCATGAGCCTGTCGGCGACCGAAGTCTGGACTCGCCTCCTCGATCGCGCCCGCCACGAGATTCCGGAACAGGCGTTTCGGACGTGGCTCGAGCCGACCGAGCCGTTGGAGCTGCAGGGGAACTCGATCATCGTCGGCTCCCCCGACCAGTTCGCCGCGGACTGGAACGAGTCGAAATATGCCGAGCTCCTCACCGGGCTCGCGCCGATCGCCCTGGGCCACCCCCTCGCGGTCGTCTTCCGCGTCCACGAGGAACGGAAGACCCGCAACCAGATGGACCTGTTTGTCGCCCCGCCGCCCCCTCCGGTTGCGCCAGCATCGAGCCAGAAACAAGGCGGCATCAACGCACACCTGAGCGATCGCTACACCTTCGATCACTTCGTCATCGGCAAGTCGAACGAGCTCGCCGCCGCGGCGGCCCACGGCGTCTCCCAGGCGCCGGGCCGGGTCTACAACCCCCTCTTCGTCTACGGCGATACCGGGCTCGGCAAGACGCATCTGATGCAGGCGGTGGCACACACCGTCCTGGCCCGCGAGCCGAGCACCCGCATCACCTTCATCGGCACCGAGCAGTTCACCAACGAGTTCATCTCGGCCATCCAGGGCCGCTCGATGCAGGAGTTTCGCCGGCGCTATCGCGAGACCGATCTCCTCCTCGTCGACGACGTGCAGTTCCTGAAGGGCAAGGAATCCACGCAGGAAGAGTTCTTTCATACGTTCAACGCCCTCTACGAAGCCGGGCGACAGATCATCCTCACCAGCGACCGCCCGCCGTCCGAGATCCCGGGGCTCGAGGCGCGACTCGTCAGCAGGTTCCAGTGGGGCATGGTCGCCGACATCGACCTCCCCGACCTCGAGCATCGCATCGCCATCCTGCGGAACAAGGCGCTGCTCGATCACCTGGAGATGACGATCCCCGAGGACGTCATCCGGTTCATCGCCGAGCACGTGCGGTCCAGCGTGCGTGAGCTGGAGGGCTCCATCATCAAGCTCCTCGCGTATGCGTCGCTCAAGCACCGCGAGATCACTGTCGACGTCGCACGGGAGGCGCTCCGGGACAAGATCCGTCCCGGCGAGCCGACGGGAAACAGCGGCACGAGCCTCAACACCGAAACCATCCAGCAGCTGGTGGCCCGCGAATGGGGCGTCACCCCCGAAGGGCTTCGTTCCAAGACCCGGACGAAGGCGCTCACGGCACCTCGTCAGGTCGCCATGTACTTCATGCGCGAGCTCCTCGGCCTCCAGCTCGTGGAGATCGGTGCGGCATTCGGCGGCCGCGATCATTCCACCGTCATCCACAGCCTCGAGCGTGTGGCCGGCACCCTGCAGGAGGAGCCGGCGTTCGCGCAGCGCGTTGGAAAGCTCCGCGCCGCGCTGGAGGGGCTTGCCGGCTGACCGCTTGCCGCCAGCTTTATCCACAGTCGGGGGCTCAGACTGCTACTTTATCCCCAATGCGCTGTATGGTGTCGGGCGATTCGCGGGTCTTCAGGAGGAATCCTGGCTCCGCATGTGGAGAACGGTGGCACTCCACACCAACTCCACACCTGGCTGGTCGAGCGCAACTCGCGACTGCGCTGCAGCTTGGCGCGACTGCCGAAAGGTTACCCACAGATCAACAGCCTCTACTGCTGCTACTAGATTCTTCTTTTAAATAGAGTAGAACAGAAGACAGCGACGTTTTGCACAACGCAGCGCGTCCGATTGCACCAGGCCGCACGTCGGCACCACACTCGGCACACAGGAGCGGTGATGCGGTTCACGATTTCCCGGGAGAAGCTGCAGGAAGGGCTGTCGGCGGTGGCGGCAAGCATTCCCGCCAAGACGACCCTCCCCGTACTTGCGAACATCCTGGTCGAAACGACCGACAAGGGGATTCGCCTCTCGGGGACGGACCTCGATATCGCGGTCAGCACGGAAGTGGCGGCCGACGTCGAGACGTCCGGAGCCATCACGATTCCCGCGAAGAAGCTGGCCGAGATCGCGCGGGAGCTGCCGCCGTCCCCGGTGAAGATCGCGGCCGCCGGCGAGCAGCGCGTCACCCTGGATTGCGGCCGGTCCCACTTCAAGATCCTGGGCCTGCCGCGCGACGAGTTCCCGAGCTTCCCCACGGTGCGCTTCGACGAGAGCTGGCGGATCCGCTCCGGCGACCTCCAGAAGCTCATCTCGCACACGTCGTTCGCGGTGAGCACCGAGGAGAGCCGGCCGATCCTCAATGGCGTGCTCTGGGAGCTCAAGCCCGAGTCGATGCGCATGGTGGCCACGAACGGGCACCGGCTGGCGAAGATGGAGATGCCGATCAAGTCGAGCGGCGCTCCGGCGGCGGATCTGATCGTGCCCCCCAAGGCGCTCGAGCAGATCCGCAAGCTCTTCCCTGCCGACGAGGAGCTGGAGATCGCCCGCGGTGACAACCACCTGGGCTTCCGATCGCCGTTCACGGCGGTGTACACCCGGCTGATCGAGGGACCGTATCCCAACTACGACCAGGTCATCCCGAAGGACAACGACCGCGTCGCGATCACGGACAAGGTGGCGTTGACCAGTGCCCTGAAGCGGATGTCGGTGATCGCGTCGGACCAGACGCATCGCATCCGGCTGTCGTTCAACTCCGGCATGCTGAAGTTCAGCGTGCAGACGCCGGATCTCGGCGAGGCGACCGACGAGCTCGCGGTGCGGTACAACGGGGACCAGCTCGACATCGGCTTCAACGCGAGCTACCTGCTCGAGATCCTTCGCTACATCCCGACGGAGGAGGTCCGGCTCACCTTCAAGGCGCCCGAGCGCGCCGCGACGGTGGAGCCGGAGGGCTGGAACGACCCAGCCAGCTATCTCTGCCTGGTGATGCCGCTCCGCCTGGTGGACTGATCGTGGATTTGCGGCGATCGCCATCGGGCGGTCGCCTTCCTCGCTTCTCGTGCGGTTCGAGGTGAGTACATGAACGCCCTGCAGACGCTCGTGCAGGCCACCGGACTCGCCTACGCCGCGGGGCTCAACCTCTACGCGACGGTCAGCGTGGTGGGCCTTGCGATGCGCCTGGGCTGGATCGGTCCGTTGCCCGGCAGCCTCGACGCACTGAGCTCATGGTGGGTGATCAGCATCTCCCTCGCGCTCACCGTGGTGGAGCTGCTCGCCTCGCTCATCCCCACGGTGGCCTCGGCCTGGGATACGCTCCACTCGTTGATCCGCCCCCCCGCCGCGGCCGCGCTCGCCGCGGCGACGGCCTGGCATGGGGATCCCCTCTTCGTGCTGCTGGCGGCCCTGCTGGGCGGGGGAATGGGGGTCACGACGCACACGACCAAGCTCGGGCTGCGCTACGCGGTGGACATGTCGCCCGAGCCGGTGAGCAACGCGATCACCAGCACGACCGAGCTGACGCTCGTGTCGGTGATCGCCGTGGCCATCTGGCATCACCCGTACCTCACCCTGGCGTTCGCCCTCATCATCCTGGTGCTGCTGATGGTGACCGTCCGCCTGATCTGGCGCACGCTCCGCCAGGTCTTCTCGGGCTGCTGGGTGCCGCGTCGGGGCTTCCTCCAGGACGCGCGCACGAGCGACCGGATGGGGCGGCGGGAAGACGACTGAGCGGCGGCGCCTGTTAATAAAGTAATAATTATCGCTTTATTACTAATACAGATGCCTGCGCTGCCCCTCGCCCGATGACCATCACGCCTGCCGACGGCGCGGCGATCATTTAGTAATAAAGAGAATAATAATAACTTGCTACTAATCCCCTTCGCCTCTCGCGAGAAGCGGAGGGGGTTGGATACTGACGGCCTGTAAGCCGGGTTCTGTCGAGTGTTGCCACTCGGACGGTCATTCCTCTGGGAGTGCGGTCGCCCGCACCCTCGAGCAGCCTACCCGCAGCGTCTTGATCGGGGTGGGCCACCCCTCGCTGCCTATTTGGCCTTGCTCCCGCTGGGGTTTGCCGAGCCACGACTGTTGCCAGCCGTGCGGTGGGCTCTTACCCCACCGTTTCACCCTTGCCTGATCTCCGGCGAACCGGAGCCATCGGCGGTCTGCTTTCTGTTGCACTGTCCGTCG
>JAQBPZ010000029.1 GCA_028287225.1 Gemmatimonadota bacterium | reverse complement strand
GTCCCGCCCGCGCGCGCGGTCTCCGTGCCGCCGCGACGTCTCGCGCCGGAGGCGGATAGTGCGACACCAGCGGTAGAGGGGGTGGTCGCGGCGATCACGCGCCTGGCCGACGACGGACGGCTCGCCGAGGCGGTACAGGCGGGGGAGGCGGCGAGCATCGGGCCGGAGGCCACCGCGGAGCTGTTCGCACTGCTCGGCACCAGCTACGCAGCGCTCGGCGACGCGACGCGCGCGGAGCGCTGCTATCGTCGTGCGCTGTACCTGGACCCCGAGTACGTCGAGTCGCTGATGCACCTCGCGCTGCTGCTCGAAGCGGGCGGCTCGGCGGCGGATGCGGCTCGCCTGCGCGCCCGCGCCCGCCGCACGTCCGCGCGCGAGCCCGGAGGAAGTGCATGAGCGCCTGGCTCGACCTGCCGCTCGACGCCGACACGCTCGATGCCGCGACGGCGCACTATGCCGCCGTGCGGGACGACCGGCGCCGCGCGACGTCGTCGATCCTCGTGTTTCGTCTGGGCGCGGAGTGGCTCGGGCTTCCCACATCGAGCTTCGACCGCGTCGGGGAGCCACGTCCGGTCCACTCCCTGCCGCACCGCGGCGGCGCGCTCGCGGCGGGGCTCGTCCCCGTCGGCGGCGACCTCGTCATCCATCTTTCGCTCGCGTCGCTGCTCGGGATCGCGGCGGCTCCCACGGTGGCGGCGGCCGACCGCGCCGGCATCGCGATGGCGCGGCTCGTGGTGCTCGCGGACGCCGCGGGACGTGTCGCGTTCACGGCCGACGAGGTGCTCGGCGTGCACGAGTTCGACGTCGCACAGTTGCGCCCCCTCCCCTCGACGCTCGCGAGGTCGCTCGTCTCGTACACTTCGGCCCTCGTGCAGGTAGGTGCGCATCCGGTCGGCGTGCTCGATGGGCCGCGCGTGATGACGGCCGTGTCGGCGGCGCTCGCATGAGCCCCGAGGTGAGCCTGGCGGAGCTGTTCCGCACCGAGGCGCGCGAGCAGATCGCGAAGCTGAGCGATGGTCTCGTGTCGCTCGAAGAGCCGACCACGCCGGCGGCGCTGGAGGAGCTGATGCGTGCCGCGCATTCGCTCAAGGGCGCGGCGCGAATCGTCGGCCACGAGCAGATGGTGCGCGTGGCGCACGAGCTGGAGGAATGCTTCGTCGCGGCGCAGGCGGGAACGATTCGCCTCACCGCCGGCCGCGTCGACATGCTGCTGCTTGGCGTCGACGCGCTCACGTCGCTGGCCGCCATCGAGCCCGGCGGCGAGGTCGACGAGGCAGTGGCCAACATGGCCGACGAGGTGGTCGCCGCACTGCGCGAGACCGCGCGTGGCGCCGGCAGCGTGGCGCGGGCCTCGGGACGCGTGCCCCTCCAGCGAGCTGTAGCCTCCGCGGGAAGGCTCGTTCCGCATGCATCGCAGGGCGGCACCGACAATACCGAGCGACTCCTCACCCTTGCCGGCGAGGCCCTCGTCGCGTCGCGAGGCGTGCTCGCCCAGGTCGGCTCCGACGCCGCGGTGCGGCGCGCCGAGCGGGAGCTGGAGCGCTGCATCGGTGAGATGCGGAGCGTGTTCGCAGGCCTGCTCGTGAGCGAGGAGGCCCAGCGCGCGATCGCCGCCGTGGAGCTCGCGTCGGCGGCCAGCACGCAGCGGCGGCGCGAGCGCGTGGTGGCCATCGAAGGCGCGGGGCAGCGCGTGACGGACGTGATCACGCAGCTGTACGAGCGCGTGCTCGATGCCCGCATGCGCCCGTTCGGGGAGGGAGTCGCGGGCATGCCACGCATGCTGCGTGACACCGCGCGCGAGCTGGGACGGGATGCCCGGCTCGTGCTCGTGGGCGAGGGCACTCCGGTGGACCGTGAGGTGCTGCGCCGCATCGAGGCTCCCCTGGGGCACCTGGTCCGCAATGCGGTCGACCATGGCATCGAGGCTCCCGCGATACGTGCGGCGCAGGGGCGGCCGTCGAGCGGCACCGTGCGCCTGGAGGCACGGCACGGGGGCGGGCGGCTGCTGGTGACCGTGGAGGACGACGGACGCGGCATCGACCTCGAGGCCGTCCGCGCGCGGGTGGTGCGGCGCGGGCTCACCGATGCGCACGCCGCGGCGGACATGAGCGAGCAGGAGCTGTTTCATTTCCTCTTTCTGCCGGGCTTCACCCTCCGCGACGAGGTCACGGCCATCTCCGGCCGCGGCGTGGGGCTCGACGCCGTGCAGACCGCCGTCCGCGAGATCGGCGGCGACGTCCGCGTCTCCGCGCCGGCCACCGGAGGAACGCGGTTCGAGCTGCAGCTGCCGCTCACCCTGTCCGTGGTCTGGGCGCTCGTGGTGGAGATCGGCGGCGAGTCGTTCGCGATACCCCTGGCGCGCGTCCATCGCGTCCTGCGCGTGGACCGCGCCGAGATTGCGTCGGTGGAGGGGCGCGAGCACTTCACGCTCGACGACCGGCCGGTGGGGCTCGTGCTCGGGCACCAGCTGCTGGGCATGCCGGCGCGTGATCAGGAGGACGCGGCGGCGGTGGTGGTCGTGGGCGAGCCCGAATGGGCATTGGGCATCGTGGTCGACCGCCTGATCGGCGAGCAGGAGCTGGTGCTGCGCGGCCTCGACGCGCGGCTGGGCAAGGTGCAGGACGTGGGCGGCGCGGCGCTCCTGGCCGACGGCAGCCCGACCCTGGTGCTCGACGTGGACGACCTGCAGCGGACCGCCACGATGCTCGCCGCCGGCGGGCGCCTGGACGCCGTGGGGCCCGGTGCGTCGGGCCGCGCGGCGGCGCGCAAGCGCGTGCTCGTGGTGGACGACTCCCTCACCGTGCGAGAGCTCGAGCGCAAGATGATCGAGGGGCAGGGGTACGCCGTGGACGTGGCGGTCGACGGCATGGATGCGTGGAACGCGCTGCGCGCCGGCGCCTATGACCTGGTGGTCACCGACGTCGACATGCCGCGCATGGACGGCATCGAGCTCGTCACGCGCATCAAGGGCGACGCCACCCTCAGGGCCGTCCCGGTGATGATCGTCTCGTACAAGGACCGTGACGAGGACCGCCGTCGGGGGCTCGATGCCGGGGCGGACTTCTATCTCACCAAGGGCAGCTTCTACGACGAGACGATGCTGCGCGCCATCGAGGATTTCATCGGGATGCCGACGTGAGAATCGCGATCGTGAACGACGAGCCGGTGGCGGTGGAGGTGCTGCGCCGCGCGCTCGCGTCGGTGCCGGGGCATGAGGTCGCCTGGGTGGCGCGCACCGGCGCCGAAGCGGTGGCGTGCTGTGCCACCGACACGCCGGACGTCGTGCTGATGGATCTCCTGATGCCGCTGATGGACGGCGTGGAGGCCACGCGGCAGATCATGGCCGCGACGCCATGCGCCATCCTCGTGGTCACGGGTGACGTCACGCGCAACACCAGCAAGGTGTTCGCGGCGATGGGCGCCGGTGCGCTCGACGTGGTCGCCACGCCGATCGCCGCGGGCACGGTCGGCGAGGCCGCGACCTGCGCGCTCGTCAACAAGATCCGCCTGGTGGCGCAGGCTGGGGTGCGCGGCCGTCCCGCACGCCCCGCCGCCCGTGATGCTCGCGCATCGTCGCCCCTGTCCGGACTCATCGCCATCGGTGCATCCGCCGGCGGGCCGCCCGCCGTCGCCCATGTGCTGCGGGCGCTACCGGCGGACCTGCGCGTCGCGGTGCTCGTCGTGCAGCACGTCGACGCCGAGTTCGTGCAGGCGATGGCGGAGTGGTTCGACAGCCAGGCCTCGTTCGCCGTCTACGTGGCGCGCGAGGGGCTCGTGCCGCAGGCCGGCCACGTGTACCTCGCCGCCGGCGACACGCATCTCGTCGTGCGGCCCGACGGCACGCTCGGCTGCTCCCGCGAGCCGGTGGAGATGCTGTACCGCCCGTCCGCCGACATCCTCTTCGAGAGCGTCGCGGCCAACTGGCGCGCGACCGCGATCGGCGTCGTCCTGTCGGGCATGGGGCGCGACGGCGCCACCGGTCTCGGCGCCCTGCGCCGCGCCGGCGCCCGGACCATCGCGCAGGATGAAGCGTCGTCCGCGGTGTACGGCATGCCGCGCGCGGCGGTCGAGGCGCGCGCGGCCACCGATGTCCTACCGCTCGACCGCATCGCTCCACTCATCGCCGAGCTGCTGCTCGATCCTCCACGCACCCCGGCCCCACGCCCTGTTCCGGTTTACACACGATGATCATGCACGAGACCGGAGCACCGGATGACTCTCACGCGGCCGCACCCGAGACCGACGACCAGGCGGTGACCACGATGGTGCTGCTGGTCGATGACCAGGCCTTCGTCGGGGAAGCAGTCCGACGGCTGCTGGCAGACGACCGCCGCATCGCCTTCCACTTCTGCTCGGATCCGCTGGAGGCGGTGCAGATCGCCAACCTGGTCTCGCCGACCGTGATTCTCCTGGATCTCGTCATGCCGAACGTGGACGGGCTCGAGCTGCTGGCGCGCTTCCGGGCAAACCCGGCGACGGCGGAAACGCCGATCGTCGTGCTCTCGACCAAGGAGGATGCGCGCGTGAAGCGCGACGCCTTCGCGAGTGGGGCGAGCGACTACCTCGTGAAGCTGCCGGACAAGGTGGAGCTGCTCGCGCGGGTGCGCTATCACTCCGAGGCCTGCCTCAACCTGCGCCGTCGCGCGGAGATCGCCGCTGCGCTGCGTGGCAGCCAGCGCACGCTGGCTGAACGGGTCGCCGAGCTGCAGGCGGCGCTCGAGGAGATCGAGGCCCTGCAGCGGTCCAAGGCCGACTTCTATTCGATGGTCACGCACGACCTGCGCAATCCCGCGGGCAACGTGCTGGTGGCGGCGAAGATGCTGCTCCAGGGCAAGGGGGGCGCGCTCACGCCGAAGCAGGAGCAGCTCGTCCAGATCACCGCCACCGCGGGCGACAAGCTGCTGCGCCTCATCACGGACTATCTCGACTTCGCCAAGATCGACGCGGGCTATCTGCGCCTGGACCGCGAGCAGACCGAGGTGCGCGAGATCGTCCGCCGTGCGGCGACCGCCGCGGAGCCCCAGATCGGCGTCAAGCGGCAGCAGTTCACCGTGGACCTGCCGATTACCCCCGTCTTCGGCGTGCTGGACGCGCCGAAGCTCGAGCAGGCGCTCGAGAACCTCCTGTCGAATGCGATCAAGTACACGCCGGACGACGGTCGGATCAACCTCTCGCTCTCGAGCGGAAATGGACGCGCCCGCATCACCGTGCGCGACAGCGGGCCGGGCATCGATCCGACGCTGTTGCCGACGATCTTCGCGAAGTATCATCGCCTCCCGGGGGACGCGAGCCGCAGCACCGCCGGCACGGGCCTGGGATTGCTGATCGCCAAGGAGATCGTGGAGGGCCACGGCGGATGCATCGAGGTCATGTCCTCGGGCATCGCCGGCGAGGGGACGACCTTCGTCATCGACGTCCCGCTCGCGGCCTGACGGATGCCGCCGCGCCGATCGTGGCCACGCCGCCTGAGGTCGGCGAGCCAGTCACCAGCATGGGTGGTCTCGCGCCGCCTGCACGCGAGCACGGTAGATTCAGGCATGTCCTCTCCCATCCACATCGTCGGCGGCGGCCTCGCCGGCTCCGAGGCCGCCTGGCAGCTGGCCGAGCGTGGCCACGACGTCGTGCTGCACGAGATGCGGCCGGTGCGCGGCACGGCCGCGCACAAGACCGACCGGCTTGCCGAGCTGGTGTGCTCCAACACCTTCAAGAGCACCGAGACCGTCAACGCGCACGGTCTGCTCAAGGCCGAGATGCGGCTGCTCGGCTCCATGATCCTGGAGTGCGCCGACGAGGCGCGCGTGCCGGGCGGCAGTGCCCTGGCCGTGGACCGCGACGTCTTCAGCCGCGCGGTGCACGACCGGGTGACGTCGCACCCGCGCATCGCCCTGGAGCGCGGCGAGGTGAGCACGCTCCCCTCGCCCGGCATCATCGCGACGGGCCCGCTGACCTCCGACGCGCTCGCGGAGGCGATCCGTGGCCGGCTCGGCGTGGACGGGCTGGCGTTCTACGACGCCATCGCGCCCATCGTGAGCCATGACTCCATCGACCACGACGTCGTGTTCCGGGCCTCGCGCTACGGCAAGGAGACGATGCCTGGCCAGAGCAGCGTGGAAGGCGAGGGAGAGAGTGAGGGCGCGTACCTCAACTGTCCGATGTCGCGCGAGCAGTACGAGTCGTTCCTGGATGCGCTGACCACCGCCGACAAGGCGACGGCGCACGAGTTCGACGCCGTGCCGTACTTCGAGGGGTGCATGCCGGCGGAGGAGATGGCGCGCCGCGGGCGCGAGAGCCTGCGCTTCGGGCCGATGAAGCCGGTGGGGCTGGTGAACCCGCACACGGGGCGCGAGGCGTACGCCATCGTGCAGCTGCGCATGGAGGACCGTGCGGGACGCATGTGGAACCTCGTGGGCTTCCAGACACGGCTGCGGTATCCCGAGCAGCAGCGTGTCTTCCGCATGATCCCGGGGCTGGAGAACGCCGAGTTCCTGCGCTTCGGCAGCATCCATCGCAACTCGTACCTGAACGCGCCTGCCGCGCTCACGCCCCACCTCTCGCTGCGCGGCGATCCGCGGGTCCTGTTCGCCGGGCAGCTGACCGGCGTGGAAGGCTATACCGAAAGCACCGCGACGGGGCTGCTGGCCGGCATCAACCTCTCCCGGATCCTCGCCGGAGAGGAGCCGGTGGTGCCGCCCACGACGACGATGCTCGGCGCCCTGTACCGCTACATGCGCGAAGCCGACCCGAAGCACTTCCAGCCGATGAACGCGAACTTCGGGCTGGTGGACGACCTCGGCGTGCGGATCAGGGACAAGCGCGCCAAGAAGGAGAAGACGGCGGAGCGCGCCCTGGCTCACATCGCCGAGTGGCGCGACGCGCATCTTCGAGCGCCGGCCGGCGCCTGAGCGGATGCACGTCGAACTGGTGCGCGCGGCGGTGATCGGGTGACGCGCGAGCCCCGGTCGCGCGGTATCGTCGATTCGGGGGGGCCCCCCGCGCCCCTCCATCCCGACGTCGACGAATACCTTCGCCACCTCGCGAAGGAGCGCGACATGTCGCCGAACACGGTCAAGGCCTACCATCGCGACCTCAGGGCCTTCACGGCCTTCCTCGGCGGCTATTACGGCATCGACGCCTGGAGCTGGGAGGGGGTGGACCGGCTGGCGATGCGCGGCTTCCTCGCCCACCTCGCGCGAGGCGGGGTGGGCAAGCGGACGATGGCCCGCACGCTCTCCGGCGTGCGCAGCTTCTACCGCTGGATGCATCGCAACGAGATGGTGGAGAACAACCCGGCGCGGGCCGTCGGGGCCCCCAAGCTCGAGAAATACCTCCCGGGCTACCTCGACCGCGCGCAGATCGACCTGCTCTTCCAGATGGCGGAGATGCGCGCCATGGAAGGCGCCTTCACGGACGTGCGCAACCTGGCCATCCTGGAGCTCTTCTACAGCACGGGGATGCGCCTCTCGGAGCTGCAGGGGCTCAGCCGCGGGGACCTGGACCTGGTGAGCCAGCAGGTGAAGGTGCGCGGGAAGGGTCGCAAGGAGCGGATCATCCCCGTCGGCGACCACGCGGTCACCGCGCTGCGGAACTACGAGTCCAGGCGCGACGACCTGGCGGCCCGGGTCGTCGGGGGCCGCGTGGAGCGGTCGGCGTACTTCCTGGCCCGGACCGGGCGGCGCATGGGGGTGCGGATGGTCCAGAAGGTGGTGTCGGGCTTCCTCGAGCAGATCGACGAGGACGCGGGGCTGTCGGTGCACTCGCTCCGGCATACCTTTGCCACCCACCTGCTCGACGCCGGCGCCGACCTCCGGGCCGTCCAGGAGCTGCTGGGGCACGCGTCGATCTCCACGACGCAGATCTACACCCATACCAGCGTCGAGCGGCTCAAGCAGGTCTACCAGAAGGCGCACCCGCGGGCATGAAGATCGCTTGAGTGCGCCAGCCCCCGTCCGTGAGCTGCCGTGTTCAGTTTCGAGATGATCCCCCTGGTGTTCGGCGTGATCGTGGCCCTGATCGGGCTGGCGATCCTCGCCGACGCATGGCTGCCCGAGGAGCTGCCCTTCCACACCGAGCGCCGCCGGCGCGCGCGCACCGAGCGCAGCCTGGGCGGTGAAGCCCTGATCGGCATCGGGGTACTCTGCATGGCCGCGGCGATCATCGGCCGGGACACCTGGGCCTATTCGATCGTCGCGGTCATCGCCGGCACGGTGCTCTTCGTGATCGGCGCGTTCATGAATCGCCGATACCTGAAGGACCGGATCACGAACCGCGGCGCGCTGCGGCGTGGCGGGGGCGGCCGGGCGCATCGCGCAAAGGGCGGCCGGGACAAGATCCGGTAGGTCCCTCCGCTACCTTTCACGCATGTCCGAACTTCCACGCATCCGGGCGACGACCATCCTGGCCGTGCGCCGCAACGGCACCGTCGCCCTGGGCGGCGACGGACAGGTCACCGTGGGCGACACGGTGATGAAGGCCAAGGCGAACAAGGTCCGCGCGCTCGCCGACGGCAAGCTGCTCGCCGGCTTCGCCGGCTCCGCCGCCGACGCGCTGACCCTCTTCGAGAAGTTCGAGGAGAAGCTCCAGCGCTACCCGGGCAACGTCCCGCGCGCGGCCGTGGAGCTGGCCAAGGACTGGCGCAGCGACCGCGTGCTCCGCCGCCTCGAGGCGCTGCTGGTGGTGGCGAACGCCCAGCACGGCTTCGTCATCTCGGGCACGGGCGAGCTGATCGAGCCGGACGACGGTATCCTCGCCATCGGGTCGGGAGGCTCGTACGCCCTCGCCGCGGCGCGCGCCCTCGCCGCCAACACCGATCTCACCGCGGCCGAGATCGTGCGCCGGAGCCTCACGATCGCGGGCGAGATCTGCGTGTACACGAACACGAACATCACGGTGCTCGAGCCGACGAACTGAAAAACGAGTAACGAGTAACGAGTAACGAGTAACGAGTAACGAGTAACG
>JAQBPZ010000027.1 GCA_028287225.1 Gemmatimonadota bacterium | reverse complement strand
GGCAAGCCGGCCGCCGCGCTGCGCGGCTTCCGCGCCCTCTACCTCGCGATCCCGATCAACCTGATCATCCTCGGCTGGGTGACGAAGGCGATGATCAAGATCCTCACGATCTCGCTCGGCCTGCACGACGTGAGCATCTTCGGCACCGCGGTGTCCGGCGAGATCCTCGCGGTGGGCATCTGCTTCCTGATCACCGTCGCGTACTCCACCGGCGCCGGCATGTGGGCGGTGCTCTGGACGGACCTGGTGCAGTTCGTGATCAAGATGAGCGCGGTGATCATCCTCGCCATCTACGCCGTGCGGGCCGTGGGCGGCATGGACAAGCTGAAGGCCGGGCTCGCGACGCACTTCGGCAGCTCCGAGGCCGCCATCTCGGTGCTGCCGGTGCAGATGACGCCGAGCGGGATCTCCGGCTACACCTGGATGCCGCTGCTCACGCTCGCCGTGTTCCTCTCGGTGCAGTGGTGGGCCGCCTGGTACCCCGGCGCCGAGCCCGGCGGCGGCGGCTACGTGGCGCAGCGCATCTTCTCCAGCAAGACCGAGCGTGACGGCGTGCTGGCCACGCTCTTCTTCAACGTCGCGCACTATGCCATCCGCCCGTGGCCGTGGATCGTCACCGGTCTCGCCGCCGTGCTGCTCTATCCGAACGGCATCGGGCCCACGCACGATCACGAGGCCGCGTACGTCCAGGCGTATGTGGACCTGCTGCCGACGCCCTGGCGCGGCTTCATGATGGCCGGCTTCGCGGCGGCGTACATGTCCACCGTGGGCACGCAGCTCAACTGGGGTGCGTCGTACCTGGTGAACGACTTCTACAAGCGCTTCGTGAACAAGACGTCCAGCGAGAAGCACTACGTCACGGTGTCGCGCTGGGCCACGGTCTTCCTGTTCCTCGCGTCGATCTTCGTGACCTGGCAGCTCGACACGGTCGCCAGCGCGTGGGAGCTGCTCCTGGCGCTCGGCTCGGGCACGGGCCTCGTCCTGATCCTGCGCTGGTACTGGTGGCGCATCAACGCCTGGAGCGAGATCAGCGCGATGATCGCGTCGTTCTTCGTCTCGTTCGGCGCGCTGCACTTCGTGAAGGCCGCCCTGCCGGAGAAGAGCCCGCTGATCCAGACGTACGTGATGCTGATCACGGTGGCGGTGAGCACGGTCGTCTGGCTCGCGGTGACCTTCCTCACCAAGCCCGAGCCGGACGCGAAGCTGGACGCCTTCTACACGAAGGTGCGCCCGGGGGGGCGCGGGTGGCGGGTGGTGTCGGAGCGGCTCGGCTACGGCGGCGAGACCATTCCGGGGGGCGCGCTCGCCTGGACCAACTGGCTGGCGGGCATCGTGGCCGTGTACGCCAGCCTGTTCGGCATCGGCAAGCTCATCTTCGGCGAGACGATGACCGGCATCATCATGCTCATCGTGGCGGCGCTCGCCTTCGGATGGATCGCCAAGGCCTTCCGCGAGGAGGACGCCGGCGAGCGGGCCCAGGCGGCGAACGTGGCGAAGCGGGAGGCCGAGGCGCGGGTGGGAGGAGTCTGAAAAAGGCGTTTGTGGTGAGCGGTGAGCGGTGAGCGGTTGGCGGTCAGGCCTCGGGACGCTTCTACCGCTCACTGCAAACCGCAAACTGCTCACGCCCTTGCCGTTGGCGAGGGAACCGCCGCTGGCCAGCCCGTACTGCTCTCTTGAACCCCAGCGGTTTCCGGGGTATATACCATAGGCAAGAGCAGACCCGCCTCACGATGGGAGGATCAATGAGCACCACCAGCCAGCCCGACGTCCTGATGACCGTCACGCCCGTTGCGGGCGAAGAGGTCAAGAAGTTCATGTCCGCCGAGGGCGTGGATCCCGCCATCGGTGGCCTGCGCGTGAGCGTGCAGCCCGGCGGATGCAGTGGATTCAAGTACGGCCTCCTCATCGAGGATGCGGCCGCCGAGGACGACCTCGTGGTCGACCAGGGCGAGTACCGCGTGTTCGTCGATCCCTTCTCCGCCCAGTACATCAGCGGCGTCGTCATCGACTACACCACCTCCATGCAGGGCTCCGGCTTCACCTTCAAGAACCCGAACGCCACTGGCGGATGCGGGTGCGGCAGCTCGTTTTCGGCCTAACCATCTGAACCAATGAACTCACCGGTCACTGGCGCTCCTTCGGACGTCGGCACCGGGCACGAGGCCCGCGATCGCTCGGCGAATCGCGGGCCTTCGCCCGTTCTGCCCCCCGCGTCCCACTCGACGCAGGAGCGCATCCCCACCGTCGTCGTGGAGGAGCACGAGGACATCGCCCGCCTGGTGGCGGGGCGCATCGCCCAGCTGATCCGCTCGCGGGCCGCGCAGGGCCGCACCGCGGTCCTCGGGCTGGCCACCGGGTCCACGCCCATCGGCGTGTACCGCGAGCTGATCCGCATGCATCGGGAGGAAGGGCTGAGCTTCGCCAACGTGGTGACGTTCAACCTGGACGAGTACTACCCGATGAAGCCGGACAACATGCACTCGTACCACCGCTTCATGCAGGAGAACCTCTTCTCCTCGGTGGACGTGCCGGCGCACCAGGTGCACATCCCCCGCGGCGACGTGCCGCGCGAGCTGGTGGATTCGGAATGCGCCGCCTACGAGGCCGCGATCCGCGCCGCCGGCGGCATCGACTTCCAGCTGCTGGGCGTGGGCAAGACGGGGCACATCGGGTTCAACGAGCCCGGCTCCGGGGTGGACAGCCGCACGCGCCTCGTCCACCTGGACGCGGTCACGCGGCGCGACGCCGCCGCCGACTTCTTCGGCGAGGAGTTCGTGCCCAAGGAAGCCGTCACGATGGGCGTCGCGACGATCCTCGAGGCGCGCGAGATCGCGATCATCGCCACCGGCGAGCACAAGTCGGCGATCGTGCGCCGCGCGGTGGAAGGCGACATCAACGTGGAGATCGCCGCCACGTTCCTGCAGCGGCACCCCGCCACGACGTTCTACCTGGATTCGTCCGCCGGCGCCGACCTCACGCGCATCGCCACCCCCTGGCTGCTCGACGAGGTGCACTGGACGCCCGACCTGATGCTGCGCGCGGTGGTCTGGCTCTCCCTCCAGACGGGGCGCGCCATCCTGAAGCTCACGCAGCGCGACTACGCCGAGCACGGCATGTCGTCGCTCGTGGCGCAGCGGGGCTCCCCCGGCGCGGTGAACGGGGAGGTCTTCAACGCCCTCGGCGCCAAGATCCGCGGCAAGAGCAAGCTGCCCACCGGCAAGCGGACCATCGTGTTCTCGCCGCATCCCGACGACGACGTCATCTCGATGGGCGGCATCCTGCGCAAGTTCGTCCAGAACGACAACCGGATGATCGTGGCGTACATGACGAGCGGCAACATCGCCGTCTTCGACCACGACGTGCGCCGGTACGTGGACTTCCTGCGCCGCCTCGCCCACGAGCGCGACGTCGCCGACGGCACGGTGGACCGCTTCGCCACGCTGGTGAACGACTTCCTGGACAGCAAGCAGCCGGGCGACGTCGACATCGACGAGGTGGCGGACATCAAGCGCATCATCCGCGAGAGCGAGGCGGTGGCCGGCATCGAGGTCATGGGGCTCACGCGCGACGACGCGCGTTTCCTCAACCTGCCCTTCTACCAGACGGGCAAGGTGAAGAAGGACCCCATCGGGCCCGCCGACGTGGCGATCGTCCGCGCGCTGCTCGAGGAGTTCCAGCCCGAGATCATCTTCGTGGCCGGCGACCTGTCCGATCCGCACGGCACTCACCGCATGTGCAAGGAAGCGATCGACCGCGCGGTGCTGGAGCTCTACGGGCCACGCCCGAGCGCCGACTCACGCAGCGCCGAGCCTCACCGCCGCGCCACCGACCGGGTGCAGGAGACGGGCGCCCCGCAGCGGCCCGAGGTGTGGCTGTACCGCGGTGCCTGGCAGGAGTGGGCGGTCACGGACGCCACCTGGCTGGTGCCGATGTCGCAGGAGGAGCTCCGCCTGAAGATCCAGGCGATCTTCAAGCACCAGTCGCAGAAGGACTCCGCGCCATTCCCGGGGCAGGACGACCGGGAGTTCTGGCAGCGCGTGGATGCCCGCAACAAGGACACCGCGGCACTGCTGGACCGACTCGGACTCGCCGAGTACTTCGCCATGGAAGCCTACGTCGTCGAATAGGAGCTGCCGTGCCCCGTTTCTCATGGATCGACGCGCTGGTGCTGGTGGCCTACCTCGCCGGCACCACCGCGCTGGGGCTGTACGTGGGACGCAAGCAGAAGGACGCCAAGGACTACTTCGTCGCCGACGGCGCGATTCCCTGGTGGGCGGTGATGTTCTCGATCGTGGCGAGCGAGACGAGCGCGCTGACCTTCATCAGCATCCCCGGGCTGGCGTACGGCGCGAAGACGGGCACGGGCGACTACGGCTTCCTCCAGGTGGTGGCGGGCTACATCCTCGGCCGTTTCGTGGTGGCGCGGGTGCTGCTGCCGCGCTACTTCGCCGGCAACCTGGTCACGGCCTACGCGCTGCTGGAGACGCGCTTCGGCCTCACGACGCGGCGCTTCACGTCCATCGTGTTCATGATCACGCGCGCGCTCGCGGACTCGGTGCGTGTCTTCGCCACCGCGATTCCCGTGGCGCTCATCATCAGCCCGAGCGTGCAGAACAAGTCGCACGTGCTGCCCATCGCCGTGCTGCTGCTCGGCCTGCTCACGGTGCTCTACACCTACAAGGGCGGCATGAAGGCGGTGGTGTGGACGGAGCTCGTGCAGGCGGGCATCTACGTGAGCGGCGCGATCGCCGCGCTCGTGATTCTCGGCCACCTCGTGCCCGGCGGGTGGTCCGAGATCTGGCAGAGCGCGGGGGCGGCCGGCAAGACGCGCATGGTCGACTCGTACATGGGGCTGGACCGGGCCCACACGCTGTTCGCCGGCCTGCTCGGCGGCGCCTTCCTCGCCATGGCGTCGCACGGCACGGACCAGCTCATCGTGCAGCGGCTGATGTCCTCGCGCTCGCTCCGCGACGCGCAGCGCGCGATCATCGGCTCGGGCTTCGTGGTGTTCGTGCAGTTCTTCCTGTTCCTCACCATCGGACTGGGGCTCTGGGCGTTCTACCGCGGCCAGATCTTCCCCGCCACGGACATGATCTTCCCCACGTTCATCCTCGAGCACATGCCGCGGGGGCTCGTGGGCCTGATCGTGGCCGCAATCGTCGCGGCCACGATGAGCACGCACTCGGGCGCCATCAACTCGCTGGCCGGCGCCACGACGCATGACATCTACCTGCCGCTGACGAAGCGCTCGGTGGAGGATCCGCAGACGCTCAAGATGGGCCGCATCTTCGCGCTCGGCTGGGGCAACGCCCTCACCCTCGGAGCCCTGCTCTTCCCCCAGGACACCAAGACGCCGGTGGTCGTCGTGGCGCTCGGCATCGCGTCGTTCACCTCGGGGGGCCTGCTCGGCGGCTTCTTCCTCGGCAACTACTGGCGCCGCGCCATCCAGCGCGACGCGATCCTAGGCATGTCGGTCGCGATCGCGACGATGGCCTTCATCGTGTTCGCGGGACCGATC
>JAQBPZ010000005.1 GCA_028287225.1 Gemmatimonadota bacterium | reverse complement strand
CGCACGCCGGAGACCGTCGCGTGAGTCGGTCGCGCCTCCTGGCGTTCGCGGCGGCATGCATCGCCGGCTGCTCGGCCACGGCACACGCGCAGCGCCCGCCCGTGACCCGGCCCCCGGCAAGCCAGCGAGACACGGTGTCGCGGCGCGCGGCGGGGGACACCGTCGCCGCGCGGCGGGACACGATCAGCGGCGCCGATACCGCGACGAAGGCGAACCTGGTGGAGCCCGACTCCACGATGCGCCGGCTGCTCGCGCTGCCGGGATACAACGCGCGGGTGTACCAGGCCGAGTCGCTCACCTTCGACGCGCTGTCGCGCGGCATCTGCCTGGCGACGCGCGCGACCATCGCGAGTGGCGACAGCCTGCTGCTCAAGTCGGAGTCGATCTGCTCGGCGGGCGCGGGCAACCAGATCCGCGTGGGCTCGGACACCACGAAGGGACGGAACGTGATCCGGCTGCCGGGGCAGAACCCGATCTTCAGCACCGGTGCCAGCACGTACAACGTGGCGCAGCGGCGCGCGGTGGTGAACCAGGTGAGCACGTCGCTGGAGCAGAGCGGGGAGACCCTCCGGATCGCGGGCGAGCGCATCGTCGTCGTGCAGCCGCCCAGGGACTCGCTCCCGCGCGACTCCACCGGGAAGGAGGTGCCGATGACGGGAAGCACCGCGACCTTCTACCTGCGGGACGGCACCATCACGGCCTGCACCGACTCGGTGCCGGACTACCATTTCAGCGCGGGCGAGATCAAGCGCACGGGCTCGTTCGTGGTGGCGCGGCCCGCCGTGCTGTACATCGGCGACGTGCCGGTGATGTGGCTGCCCTTCCTGTTCCAGGACGTGCGCGGGGGACGCCACAGCGGCCTGCTGGCGCCGAACGTGGGCGTGAGCGACATCGTGCGCAACAGCCCCTCGTACCGGCGCAACATCGAGGGCCTCGGCTACTACGTGGCGCTCAGCGACTACGTGGATGCGCAGGGCTACCTCGACTGGCGCAGCTCCGCGGGGCAGGCGGACATCAACGGCGATCAGGGCTACACGCGGTACAACGGGGAGCTCCGCTACAACTGGCTGGAGCGCTACCTCAGCGGGCGCGTGGCGGTGAGCCAGACCAATCAGGGTTACTCCAAGAACACCGCGATCAGCATCGACCACCGGCAGGAGTTCACGCGCAACTCCTCGCTGAACGCGAGCTACAACTACGTCACCAACACCTTCCTCCAGCGGCAGACGACGGTCAACCCGTACCAGGCCAGCGCGACGATCTCGTCGCGCGCCAACTACACGCAGCGCGTGGGGCCGCTGAACTTCTCGCTCGGCGGGCAGCAGACCCAGTACCCCGGTCGCACGCAGCTGGAGCGCGCCTTCCCGAGCTTCAACATGTCCACCAGCCCGCTGGACCTCGGGAGCTGGCTGGTGTGGACGCCGTCGGTCACCTACAGCTCCCAGCAGACGCTGCGCATCGACCAGGCGTCGGCCCAGAGCGTGTTCCTGCGCAGCGGCCTCACGGGCGCGGGGGCCGACACGATCTTCGGCGATACGCTGCGGCGGAACTCGTACTCGAGCAGCCTGAGCGTCGGCACGCCGATCACGCTCTTCGGCTCCCAGATCGGCAACTCGTTCTCGCTCAGCTCGCGCCGCGCGGACTTCCTCCAGCGCGAGGACGTGACGGACGTGGTGACCGGCGTGGTCGATCCGCGCTTCTACACGTCGACGTTCGAGACCGCCTTCGACTGGTCGCCGCAGTTCAACCTGCCGGCCATCGGTCGCAACAACTTCAACCTCTCCACCTCGCTGAGCTTCGCGAACGTGGACCCCTCGCCCCTGGCGATCCGGAACCACCGGACCAACGGGCAGTGGGTGACGCAGTCGAAGCGGCCGCTGTTCGGCGTGTCGGCCTCGCCGACCCTCTTCGGGCTGTTCGGCGGCTTCGGTCCATACTCGCGGCTGCGGCACTCGATCACCCCGATCGTCTCGTACTCGTACGCGCCGGCGCATGGCGTCTCCAACGAGTTCCTCGCGGCCACGGGGCGGACCAAGTTCAGCACCGTCACCCAGGATACCACGGGCTACCTCGGCAGCCTCGCGCAGAGCGCGCTGAGCTTCCAGCTCTCCACGAACCTGGAGGGCAAGACGCGGTCGCGGAACGACTCCAACCCCGAGGCGGGGGACAAGGTCAAGATCGTGTCGCTGAACTTCTCGCCGCTGAGCTACGACTTCGAGCGCGCGCGCGCCACGCATCACGCGATCCGCGGCCTCACGTCGGACGAGATGGACGTGACCATCACGTCGGACCTGCTGCCGGGCTTCAACCTGGCGGCCCAGTATTCCCTGTTCCAGGGATCCACCCTGAGCGACACGGCCCAGTTCAAGCCGTTCTTCCGCGGTGTCAGCTCCAGCTTCACCTTCAGCAACACGGCCAACCCGTTCGCCGTGCTGTACCGGCTCTTCGGCGGGTCGGTGCCACAGGGGGAGCCCGTCGTGAACCCCGCGAACGTCCCGCCGGATGACCGGTATGCGCGCCAGGTGGCGTCCCAGCCGGTTGCCGGCCGTTCGTCGGCGCGGGCCGCGATGCTGCCCACGGTGACCGAGGGCTGGCAGGCGTCGTTCCAGTTCTCGGCGCAGCGCCAGCGCCCGGTCACGGGGTCGAACGTGGTCGCCTACGATCCGTCGGCGCGATGCCTCGCCCAGTTTCCCGGCACGCGCTACCAGCTCGCGTACCAGCAGTGCGTCACCCAGGCGCTCGCGACGCCCACGACGGAAACGGCCATCGGCTCGGGGCTCGCCGGCTCCACGATCTTCAGCTATCCCAACACCACGTCGCTCAACTCCAACCTCGGGTTCAACCTCACCGAGCACTGGTCGGCGTCGTACAACACGCAGTACGACTTCGAGCGGCATGCCTTTTCGCTGCAGGTGGTGTCGCTCCAGCGGGACCTGCACGACTGGCGCGCGATCTTCGGCTTCACGCAGAGCCCGAACGGGGCCTTCTCGTTCAACTTCCTCGTGTCGCTCAAGGCCGAGCCGGAGCTCAAGTTCGACTATCGGAAGGCGACGTATCGTGGGGCAGGATACTGACGGTAGGACCGTAGGACTGTTCCAACCGTCCAACCGTCCAACCGTCCAACCGTCCAACCGACCTGCCGTCCCCCACCGGCCCTTGAATTGTCCTGCCGCCGAGCAGACATTCACGCATGACGACACCAGTGGTTCTCGATGGGCAGTCCCTCACGCTCGACGACGTGGTCGCAGTCGCGGTGCACCGCGTGCCCGTCGAGCTCTCCCCCGCCGCGCGCGCGCGCATGGACAAGGCGCAGGCGGTGGTCAGCGCGCTCGTCGCCAGTGGCGCCGTGGCCTACGGGGTGACGACCGGCTTCGGCAAGCTGTCGGACGTCGCCATTCCGCCCGACCGGCTCGACGAGCTCCAGGTGAGCCTCGTGCGCAGCCACGCCGCGGGGGTGGGCCCGCTGCTCTCGGAGCGCGAGACGCGCGCCATGATGCTGCTCCGCGCCAACGTGATCGCCAAGGGGTTCTCGGGCGCGCGTCCGCTGCTGGTGGACCTGCTGGCCGGCATGCTCAACGCCGGTCTCTACCCGCCGGTGCCGGAGCAGGGGAGCGTCGGCGCGAGTGGCGACCTGGCCCCGCTCGCGCACCTCGCGCTCTCCCTCATCGGCGAGGGGGACCTGCTGCGCGGCGAGGAGCGCGCCTCCGCGGTCACGATGCTCTCCGCCGCCGGGCTGGCGCCGGCACGCCTCGGCCCCAAGGAAGGCATCACCCTCATCAACGGCACGCAGGCGCACACCGGCATCGCCGCGCTCGCGGTGGTGGACGCGCACCGCCTCTGGCAGGTGGCGCACCTGGCCGGCGCGATGTCGCTGGAGGCGCTGCTCGGCACCCCGGTGGCGTTCGACGCACGCATCCACGACGCGCGCGGGCAGTTGGGGCAAGCCGCGAGCGCAGCGCTGCTGCGAGAGCTTCTACAAGCAAGCGAGATCCGCGAGTCGCACCGGCATGGCGACAACCGCGTGCAGGACGCGTACGCGCTGCGATGCATGCCGCAGGTGCACGGGCCGGTGCTCGACGCCATCGACTTCTGCGCCGGCGTGATCGGCCGCGAGCTCAATGCCGCGACGGACAATCCGCTCGTCTTCGCCGATACGGGCGAGCTGCTGAGCGGGGGCAACTTCCATGGGCAGTCGGTCGCGATGGCGCTCGACTTCCTCGCGATCGCCATGACCAACCTCGCGACGATCGCGGAGCGCCGCATCGACCGCCTCGTGAACCCCGACCTCAACCAGGGGCTGCCGCCGATGCTCTCGCCGGACGCAGGCGTGAACTCCGGGTTCATGATGGCGCAGGTGACCGCCGCGTCCCTCGCCAGCGAGTGCAAGGTGCTGAGCCACCCCGCCAGCGTCGACACCATCCCAACCGACGGCAACAAGGAAGACGTCGTGCCCATGGCGATGGGGGCGGCGTGGAAGCTTCGCCGGATCCTCGGCAACGTCAGGCACATCATGGCCATCGAGCTGATGTGCGCCGCACAGGGACTGGACTGCCGGGCGCCCCTGCGCGCGGGGCGCGGCGCGGCGCGGGGCCATCAGCTCGTGCGCGAGCTCGTGACGCCCCTCGGGCAGGATCGCGTCCTCTCCACCGACATCATCGCCCTGGCGAGTGCGATCGAGCGCGGGCACTTCACCACCGGGATGGGAGGCACGGCGTGACCACCGCCGCGCCGACGGCCGGGGCGCGCGTGGTGCGCGCCCCGCGCGGCACCGGGATCTCGTGCCGCGGCTGGCAGCAGGAGGCCGCGCTGCGCATGCTGATGAACAACCTCGATCCGGAGGTGGCGGAGCGTCCGGACGAGCTGGTGGTGTACGGCGGCACCGGGAAGGCGGCGCGGAGCTGGGCGGCCTTCGATGCGATCGTCGCCTCGCTCCGCGCCCTCGGCGACGACGAGACGCTGCTGGTGCAGAGCGGCAAGCCGGTCGCGGTGTTCCGCACGCACGCCGGCGCGCCGCGCGTGCTCCTCGCCAACTCCAACCTCGTGGGCCGCTGGGCCACCTGGGAGCACTTCCGGCAGCTCGAGGAGATGGGGCTCATGATGTACGGGCAGATGACCGCCGGCTCGTGGATCTACATCGGCTCGCAGGGCATCGTGCAGGGCACGTACGAGACCTTCGGCGCGGTCGCGCGGCGCCACTTCTCCGGTACCCTGAAGCACCGGCTCGTCGTGACCGCGGGACTCGGCGGCATGGGGGGCGCCCAGCCGCTCGCCGCGACCATGCAGGGGGCCACGGTGCTGGCGTTCGACGTGGATGAGTCGCGCATCGACAAGCGGCTGGAGACGCGCTACCTCGACGCGAAGGCTGCCACGCTGGACGACGCCCTGGCGATGGTGGACGAG
>JAQBPZ010000404.1 GCA_028287225.1 Gemmatimonadota bacterium | reverse complement strand
GCGTGCAGCAGGCCCTGCTCAAGATCCTCGAGGGCACGGTGGCCTCGGTCCCGCCGCAGGGCGGCCGCAAGCATCCGCAGCAGGAGTACATCCAGATCAACACGAAGGACATCCTGTTCATCTGCGGCGGGGCGTTCGACGGGCTGGAGAAGATCATCGAGGCTCGCACGGGACGCCGGCAGATCGGCTTCGCAAAGGCCGAGACCGACCCGGTGAAGCTCGCGAAGCTCTCCAAGAACGCGTTCGCCGAAGTGGAGCCCGACGACCTGCTGCGCTTCGGGCTCATCCCCGAGCTGGTGGGCCGCCTGCCCGTGACGGTGCCGCTCGAGGGGCTCGACGAAGAGTCGCTGGTGCGCATCCTCCAGGAGCCGAAGAACGCGCTCACGAAGCAGTACATGAAGCTGTTCGACCTCGAGGAGGTGAAGCTCACCTTCGAGGTCTCGGCGCTGCGGGCCATCGCGCAGAAGGCGCTCAAGCGCGGCACCGGTGCACGCGGCCTTCGCGCGATCCTCGAGGAGCTGCTCACCGAGGTGATGTTCGACCTGCCGACCCGCGAGGACGTCGTGGAGGTGAAGATCACGGAGTCGAGCGTCCTGAACGGCACGGCCCCGCTGCTCGAGCTGGCCCCGACCAAGCGGAAGAAGGAAGCCTGACGGCAAAACGAGTAACGAGTAACGAGTAACAGGGGCGCGCCGGACCTTCGGCGCGCCCCTTTGTCGTTCTTCCGCCCTGCCAGTCTTACTCGGTACTCGTTACTCGTTATCTTTTTCCCATGCCCACCTTCCCCCTCGACGTCGAGACGCTCGTCACCGGCGACCGTCTTCCCGTCCTCCCGCTGCGCGACGTCGTCGTGTTTCCGCACGTCGTCATGCCGCTGCTGGTGGGACGCACGGCGTCGCTCGCCGCGCTCGACGCGGCCGAGGGCGAGGACCGCCACGTGCTGCTCGTGGCGCAGCGCGACCCGCAGACGCAGGAGCCGGCGGCGGCCGACCTCTACCGCGTCGGCGTGATCGCGCGCGTGCGCACGCTCACGCGGCTGGGCACCGGCACCGTGAAGGTGCTGGTGGAGGGCGTCGCGCGCGCCCGGATCACCCGCTACGTGCCCGCGGGCGACTGCCTGCGCGCGCTCGTGGAGCCCATGGCGCCCTACGTGCTCGGCGAGGGCGACGACGAGGCCCACCTGCGCCGCGTGCTCGCGCTGTTCGAGGAATACGTGGTGCTCCATCGCCGGCTGCCGCAGGAGCTCGTCGCGCTCATCCAGAGCGCCGATTCCCCCGCCCGGCAGGCGTTCGGAGTGGCGGCCCATGTCGGCACCAGACTGGAACGGCGGCAGGCCCTGCTGGAGACGGCCGACTTCCCCGCCCTCCTGCGCGCGCTCGGCGACATGCTCACCGCGGAGATCGACCTGCTCAAGCTGGAGCGGAAGATCGACGACGACGTGCGCGGCTCGCTGTTCCAGAACCAGCGCGAGTTCTACCTCCAGGAGCAGCTGCGCGCCATCCATCGCGAGCTCGGTGGCGAGGACGGGGACGAGACCGACGACCTCGCGGCCCAGCTCGAGGCCAAGGGGCTGCCGGAGCCGGTGCTGGCCCGCGCGCGCCGCGAGCTGCGTCGCCTGCGCCGGCTCTCCGCGATGTCCCCGGAGTCCGGCGTCGCGCGCACCTACCTGGACTGGATCGCCGCGCTCCCGTGGACGGCGCGCACCGACGACGTGCTCGACGTGGCCCACGCGCGGCGCGTGCTCGATGAAGACCACTACGGGCTCGAGGACGTGAAGGAGCGCGTGCTGGACTACATCGGCGTGCTCTCGCTCGTGGAGCGGCTCGACGGCCCCATCCTCTGCCTCGTGGGCCCGCCGGGCGTCGGCAAGACCTCCCTGGGACGCTCCATCGCGCGCGCGATGGGCCGCAAGTTCGTGCGCATGTCGCTCGGCGGCGTGCGCGACGAGGCCGAGATCCGCGGGCACCGCCGCACGTACATCGGCGCGATGCCCGGACGCGTGATCCAGGCGATGCGCCGAGCGGAGGTCGTGAACCCGGTGATCCTGCTCGACGAGATCGACAAGCTGGGCAGCGACTATCGCGGCGACCCGTCGGCCGCGCTGCTCGAGGTGCTGGACCCCGAACAGAACCGGGCCTTCAACGATCACTACCTCGAGGCGGACTACGACCTCTCCCAGGTCCTGTTCATCACCACGGCCAACTCGCTGGCCGCCATCCCCGAGCCGCTGCGCGACCGGATGGAGATCATCCGCCTCGCCGGGTACCTGGACCAGGAGAAGCACGCCATCGCGCGCGAGTTCCTGCTCCCCCGGCAGCTCCGGCAGCACGGGCTGGATCCCGCGACGGTGACGCTCGAGGCGGACGTGATCCCGGCCATCGTGCAGCGCTACACGCGCGAGGCGGGCGTGCGCGACCTGGAGCGCCGCATGGCGCGGCTCGCCCGCAAGCTCGCGCGCAGCCGCGCCGAGCGGCGCGCGCTGAGCCAGTCCGACGACGAGGTGGTGCACGACGTCGTGACCGTCGCGATGCTGCAGCCGATGCTCGGGGTGGCGCCGCACGATCCCGAGGCCAGCACCCTGGAGGACAAGGTCGGCGTCGCCACCGGCCTCGCATACACGAGCGTCGGCGGCGACGTGCTGGAGATCGAGGTCAGCGTGGTGCCGGGCCGTGGTCGGCTGCAGCTCACCGGCACGCTCGGCGACGTGATGAAGGAGTCGGCGAGTGCGGCGCTGAGCTACGCGCGGGCGCGCGCCGCGACGCTCGGGCTGGAGCGCGAGTTCCTCAAGACGCGCGACCTGCACGTGCACATCCCGGCCGGCGCGACCCCCAAGGACGGGCCGAGTGCGGGCATCGCGATCGCGTGCGCCATCGTGAGCGCGCTCACCGGCATCCCGCTGCGCGGCAACGTCGCCATGACCGGCGAGATCACCCTCCGCGGCCGCGTACTCGGCATCGGCGGGCTGAAGGAGAAGACGGTGGCCGCGCTGCGCAACCGGATCGCGCACGTGATCGTGCCGCAGGAGAACGCGCGCGACCTGGACGAGCTGCCCGCCGAGGTGAAGGCCGGCATCCACTTCCATCCGGTGCGAACGATGGACGAGGTGCTCGCCGTCGCACTGTCGCGCGGCGTCGTCGCGCGGGTACCCGACGAGACTGCAACGATGGTGACCCATTGACCGCGACCGGCAAGGACATCTCCACGGGCGACCGCGACCCGCTCGTCATCCGCTCCCTGGAGTTCATCGGCCCCATGGCGACGGCGGACGGATGGCGCCCCATGAACGACCTGCCGGAGGTGGCGTTCGCCGGCCGCTCGAACGTGGGCAAGTCGTCGCTCCTGAACCGCCTCGTGAAGCGGAAGGCGTTCGCGCGCGTGAGCAACACGCCCGGCCGCACGCGCGAGATCAACTTCTTCAAGGTCAACGGCGTGTTCGTGCTCGCCGACCTGCCGGGCTACGGCTACGCGAAGATCTCCAAGACGCGGAAGGCCGAATGGCTGCCGCTGATCGAGGGCTACCTGCGCGCCTCCACGGCGCTGCGCGGCGTGGTGCAGCTGCTGGACTGCCGCCACGACCCGTCCGAGGAAGACCTGCAGATGTTCGACTTCCTGGCCGACGTCGGCGTGCCGACGCTCGTGGTGCTCACGAAGATCGACAAGCTGCGGAAGCGCGACATCCCCGAGCGCGTCCACGCGATCGCGGTGGCGCTGCGCCTGGAGGACGACCAGATCATCCGGTTCAGCGCCGAGACGAACGAGGGGCGGGACGAGCTCGCCGAAACGGTGCAGTCCCTGATCGCGATGCCGTCGTGGCGCACTGACGCCGGCCCCGGGGACGACGCGGCCGTGTCCGCTGACGCGCCGGTGCCCGATGAGCCGCCCGCGCCGGACGCCGCGCCGTGAGCCGGGCGCCGCGATAGGCGAGCAGGTGCGTTTGCGGTTTGCGGTGAGCAGTTGGCGGTAGAACCGTCCCGGGGTCTGACCGCTCTGCCAACGGCAACGGCGTGAGCAGTTTGCGGTGAGCGGATGGCGGTAGAAGCGTCCCGGGTCTGACCGCTCACCGCCAACCGCTCACCGCAAACGCCGTTCGGCCCCTCCCCGCGCTCAAGGTGACCCGCCGCACCTCACCCCGTCGGCGATCATCGACTGGCGCGGTTGCGCCTGAACAGACCAGATTTGATCATGCCCTACCTGCCCCTCCGCGCCCTCGCCCCCGCTCCCGCCGCCCGGATTGCCGACGCGTGGCTCGAGCGCATCGCCGACCGGCTCGCCAATCCGTCCGGCGACGTCGCGACGGACCGTGCCCTGCTCTGCCGCGACACGCTGGCCGAGCTGCTGCATCCGGAGTACGCGGCGAACTTCGAGACCGCCCTCAACGACGAGTCGCTGCCGCTGGGCACGCGCCTGTCGCTGTCCACGCTGGACCCGCGCAACGTCACGCTGGAGCCCGAGTACTACGGCGAATGCGACGACGCGCGCTTCCAGCCGGTGAAGCCCCTGCTCTGGCTCTGGTACAGCTTCGACCGCACCCCGCTCGCCGGCCAGAACGTGGACCTCGGCGTGCGCCTGCGCCGGCTGCTGGCCGAGCGCATCTTCAAGCGCGTGGGGCGCAACTTCAAGGCGTTCCAGCACGTGGAGTTCAGCTTCGGGCACAACATGGAGGTCGGCGACGACGTCGTCATCCACCGCCACGTGCTGCTCGACGACCGCGGCGGCATCCGGATGGGCAACGGCGTCTCGGTGAGCGACTACGCGAACATCTACAGCCACACCCACAGCATCGTGGAGCAGCGCGACGTCACCAATGCGCTGACGGTGCTCGAGGACGGCGTGCGGGTCACCTATCACGCGACCGTGCTCGCGGGCGTGCACGTCGGCGAGCAGGGGATGGTGGGGGCGGTGGCCGTCGCGACGAAGGACGTGCGGCCGTATCACGTGTACGTCGGCATCCCGGCGAAGAGCGTCCGCGTGAAGCCGAACGCGCCATCGCCGCACACGGTGCTCAACACCTCGGGGCGCGGCACCACGGGCTGACCGCTAGAACACCCGCAGCACGTCCTCCAGCGGGCCGGCATCGCCGGTCCCCAGGAGCTCGAGGCACTCGCGCAGGCCGGCGCGCTCGGCCGGCCACGCGTACCGGGCCATCGCCTGCTCCACCGGCAGCCAGGCGTGGGCCATGTGCTCGGCACCGAGCGTGATGGCGTCGTGGCGGGAGACGATGGCGGCGAAGCCGACGCCGAGGTGCACCGTATGCGTCCGCACCAGGTAGATGGGCTGCACGCGCACGCTGTACAGGCGCTCCGCCGTGAGCCCCGTCTCCTCCCGCAGCTCGCGGACCGCCGCCTGCTCCGGCTCCTCGCCGGCCTCGATGTGGCCGTGGACCGTCTCCCAGGCAGTCGGGCACCGGGTGTCATTGGCACGCTGCAGCACGAGCGCCCGCCACTCGGCGCCGTCGCGTGCCAGGACGAACACGTCCACCGTGCCGGCTTCGACCGTAGCCATCGGAAGTTCGAGTGAAGGAAGGCCGTCGCGCAGGTGCGGTCAGCCGCGCCACCGCAGCAGCGCGAGCACTGTCGCAAGCAGGACCCGCGCCGGAATGTCCTGAGATAATACCAGGTCGGCGTGTCCGGCGAGCAATCCCACGCGCAGGCCGGGTCCGGCGTCGCCTGCGAGCACCACGAGCAGGGCGCGGCGGTCTGGCGGCATCCGATGCGCTCCGAGCAGTGACAGCGGGACCACCACCACATCGCAGTCGTCGCACGCGCCGCCGGGGCTCGCGCAGCCCACATGGATGCCACCGCCGAGCGGCGCCGCTGCGCCGGAGAGCGCGGTGGCGACGTCGTCGGATTCCGGATCGCCGATGACGATCACGCGAACCGATGCGCGGGGGACGACGAGCCTCGGCTCGGCGACGACGCGCTGCGGTTCCGCGGTCACGCGGCGAAGCTCGTCCATGGTGGTCAGGCCCCGCTGCACCAGGGCGAGGCCGGAGTCCCAGAGGCTCGTGCACCCCGTGGCGCGGGCCGCGCTGGCGATGGACTCGCTGGATCCACCCGCCGAGATGATCCGCTCCACCGCGGGAGTGGTGACGAGGATCTCCGCGAGCGCCATGCGTCCCCGATATCCCGCGCCGTGGCAGCACGGGCATCCCGCCCCAGCGCACTCCGCGCACCGCCGTCGCAGGAGCCGCTGCGCGATGATCCCCTTCAGGGCCGTCGCGATCTGGTAGCTCGGGATCCCGATGTCGACGAGGCGCGTGACCGCGCTGGCTGCGTCGTTCGTGTGGAGGGTGGAGAGGACGAGGTGGCCGGTGAGCGACGCCTGGATCGCGATCTCCGCGGTCGCGCGGTCGCGGATCTCGCCCACGAGGATGACGTCCGGGTCCTGCCGCATGATGGAGCGGAGCGCGGCGCTGAAGGTGAGGCCCGCGCGCTCGTGCACCTGGACCTGCACGATGCCCGGAAGCCGGTACTCGATGGGATCCTCGACGGTCACGATGTTCACGCCGCGCGCGTGCACCTCGCGCAGCGCGGCGTAGAGGGTCGTCGTCTTTCCCGAGCCCGTGGGGCCGGTGACGAGGATGAGCCCCTCCCGCTGCTCCAGCAGGCCCCGGATCCGGGCCAGCTCGCGGTCGCCGAAGCCCACCGCATCCAGCGTTCGCAGGCCGGCGCTGCCGTCGAGCACGCGGATCACCACCTTCTCCCCGTGCGACGCGGGCAGCGTGGAGACGCGCAGGTCCACCACCGCGCCCGCGACGGCGACTCGCGCCCGCCCGTCCTGCGGGCGCAGGCGGTCGGCGATGTCCAGCCCGGAGAGGATCTTCACGCGCGACACGAGCGACGGTGCGATGGCGCGCGGCAGGGTGTGCACCTGCCGCAGCACGCCGTCGATGCGGTGCCGCACGGCGATGCCGCGCTCCTCCGGCTCCAGGTGGATGTCGCTCGCGCCGGCGGCGATCCCCTCGGCCAGCAGCTGGTCGACGAGCCGGATCGCGGAGCCGCCGGACTCGCTCGTGCCATCGACGATCGCCTCGGCGCCGAACACGAGGTGCTGTACCTCCACCGGTGGCAGCGCCGGCAGGCGGCGCGCGGCGGGATCGGGGTACCACCGCTCGATCTGCGCCGCGAGCTCCTCCGGCGAGGCGGTGACCCAGTGCACCCGCAGGCCGGTGGCGAAGGTCACGGCATGCTCCGCGTCCAGGTCCAGCGGATCGGCCGTGGCCACGACGATGCTGTTTTCATCGGCCGCGAGCGGCAGCACCTGATGCTTTCGCGCCCAACGCTCGCCGAGGAGGGCGAGAGCGCGCGGATCCGGAGCGGAGAGCTGGGCGGCGGGAAGGGCGAGCGTCGGGGTCACGTGGCGATGATACGGCGGCGTGCCATGCCGTGCGCCAGCACTTCATCGCGTGTGACATCACATCATCGCGGTGCTCGGCACTCGCAACTGCTCCTGCTGGCGTACGCGCATTTCCGCGAATGGTGCACGGCCATCAATGCGCATTCTTCATGACCAATAGGACATTCGCGTCGATCGTGCTGTACGCATTCGCAGGGATTCGCGTACCCCTGAAAGCACCAGGCGACCGGCGCGGCACTCGGACAGCTAGAGGATGCCCCAGAACTCGCGCGAGACGTCCACGTTGAACTGCCACTCGCCATGACGCAGCCCGCGCGCGACCTGGAGCCGGAGGAGGTCGAAGAACGGCTGCAGCGCCACCCCCGCGCTCGGGTAGAGGCCCGCCGGGTGCGCGACGTCGACGTCGAGCGCGGGGCGCGCGAAGGTGGCCTGGATGAACGGCGCCAGCGTCGCGCGCCCCGGAACGCGCCCGAAGCGGCCGAGCAGGATGGCGGGCGCGGGAATGCCAAGGCGCCACTCCGCGAGCTGGGTCACCTGCGCCCGCGACGCGAACGAGTGGAACGCGTAGCCCGGCGCGCTCACCGGGCCGCCCGCGTACAGCAGCTCCTGCGCGGGAACCGCTCCGGTGCCACCGACGACGCCGCCCGAGGTGCGCAGCACGAGTCGTCCGCGCTCGAACGGACGCTCCACGTTCAGGGCGAGGAACGTGCGCGCGACGGTGGACGCGATCGGTGCGCTCGCGTCGTCCGTCGTCAGCCGGCTCACGCGGAGCTCGCCCGTCGCGCGCACCTCCGTGCCGAACAGCGAGAGCGACGTCGGCCGATCCACGACGAGGGCGCCGCGCACGGCGCGCAGCGGGGTTGCGGGCAGCATGCGCGGGTACGCTCCCGCCTGCGGCCGGGCGCGCAGGTCGAGCGCGTGCTGCCGCTCCAGGGAGAGGTCGAAGCGCCAGCGTGCGCCGAACAGGCCGGCGGCGTCCAGCCCGGCGCCCACCGCCTGCACGCCGTACGGATCGGTTGCGTCGGCGCCGAGCTCCTGCGCCGCGATCGAGTTGACGAGGCCGGAGCGCTCGCGGATGTCCCCCGCCTCGCGGTAGTCGCGCATCGCGAACAGGCGGACCCCGGCGCGCGGCGACTGCCAGCCGAGCTGCACGCTCGCCTTCGCCGTGCGGTCGTCCACGCCGTAGCGCGCCCGTGCCGCGGCGTCGGCGCCGCCACCGAAGCGGGTCGCCACCCCGCCGCCCACCGCGAAGCCTTCTGCGCGGTCCACGCGGACGAAGTCGCTCGCACCGGACGCGGAGAGGAGGAATCGCTGCGGACGCTGGAGCGCCTGGGCGCGCACCAGCGCCCGCGCCTCCTCGCGCACCTTCTGGATGTCGGCGTCCGTCACGGCGCGCACGTCGGGCGGCAGCGAGTCGAGGATGCGGCCCTGGAAGTGGAAGGTGTCCTGCACCGCGCGCGGCGCGACGACGATCTCCGCGCCGTTGAAGAAGGCGGGGGTCAACCCGGTGTTCACCGCGTAGTCGCCGATCTCCCACCGGCCGCGGATGATGCCGCGCACCGGATAGTCGAGCCAGGTGCCGCCGCGGCGGATCTCGATCTCCTGCCTGCGCGGCAGCCAGAACCGTGCGCCGATCAGGCCGTTCTCGATGACCACGAACAGGTCCTCGAGCGCGTTGTCGAGGAAGGCGGCGCGCGTGAAGTTGAACGCCATCCGGACGACCTGTGCATCGTCCCGGTCGATGTACACCGCGCCCACGATGCGTGGCTGCCGGTCGTCCTTCGGCCGCACCTTCACCTCGTACAGCACGATCGTGCGGCCGGGCAGCTGCAGGGGCAGCGAGTCGGTGATCGCGAAGTCGTACGCGGCAAGACCAGCGGCGGAGAGCGGGTGCGGCACGTCGCGCACCTCGTCGCCGTCGCCGAGCCGGATGATCGCCGGAAAGTTGTTCTGGACGATGCCGAGATGGTCGCGGTGGTACGAGATGTCCGTTGGCAGCAGCAGCGTGTCCCGCCGGCCGACGATGCGCTGCTTGCTCAGGTTGGGCGCCAGCCAGTAGATCTCGTTCACGAGCTCGTCGGCCTTGACCACCTTGGGGGGCTCGGCGAGCCCCTCGCCGAGCTGGGCGAGAAAGGTGACGTAGCCGTGGGCGACCGCCCGGTAGTCCTTGAGTCCCGTGTCGGCGAGCTGCCGGACGCGGCGCACGGTGGCCGACTCGGCCAGGGCGCGGGAGCGGGCGTCGTTCCAGCTCTGCGCGGTGGCCGCGCGCGGGCCGGCGATGAGGGCGAGCGAGAGGCAGGCCGCCCATGCGGCGGCGATGACGCGGGACATGGTGTAAAGGTCGCCCTGGGGCGTGGGGCGCTCAAGGGCGTCGGCGGTTGGTGGTAGAAGCGTCCCGAGGTCTGACCGCTCTGCCAACGGCAACAGCAACGGCAGGGGCGTGAGCGGTTTGCGGTGAGCGGTGAGCGGTGAGCGGTAGAGGCGTCCCGAGGTCTGACCGCTCACCGCCAACCGCAAACCGCAAACGCCTTTTAGCTTTGACCGCATGACCTTCTCCGCCTTCCGCCAGCGCGTCCAGCCCAACCACGTCGTTCCCGTCTGGCGCGACTGCCTGCTCGACACCGACACCCCGGTGACGGCCTTCGCCAAGCTGCGCGACGGCCCATTCGCCTTCCTCCTGGAGTCGGCACCGGCGGGCGGCGAGACCTGGGCGCGCTACACCTTCCTCGGCGCCGCGCCCCGCTCGGCCTGGCGCCTGCGCGACGGTGTCGTGGAGGACTGGACGCCCGCCCTCGGCTGGCACGGCGCGCGCACGCCCGGAAACCCGCTGGACGACCTCGACACACTCGTGCGCGCCTGCCCGCCCGTGGACGTCCCGGAGCTCGGCGGCTTCTGGAGCGGCGCGGTCGGCTACTTCAGCTACGACGTGGTGCGGCACATCGAGCGGCTCCCGGCACCTCCACCGCGCGGCGACGCGGCTCCCGATGCGCTGTTCGTCTTCACCGACGCGCTGGTCATCATCGACAACCTGCGCGCCCAGGCCCGCGTCGTCGTCGGCGTGCCCGTGGGCGACGACATCGGCGAGGAGGCGCTGCGCACGGCGCACGACCGCGCGCTGCAGGAGATCGAGCGGACGATCGCGCGCCTCCGGACGCCGGTCACGCTGCCGCCGCTCGACCTCCGCGCGGATGCCGCGCCGGCCATCGGCGTGTCATCGTACACCCGCGAGAAGTTCATCGACGACGTCGCACGCATCAAGGAATACATCGCGGCAGGCGATGCCTTCCAGGTGCTGCTCGCGCGACGCATCCGCGTGCCGCACGACTTCCCCTCCGATGCGCTGTACCGCGCGCTCCGCGCGCTGAACCCGTCGCCGTACATGTACCACCTCGTCCTCGACGGCGTGGAGCTGGTGGGCAGCTCGCCCGAGCTGCTCGTGCGGGTGGACGGCGCGCACGTGACCGTCCGCCCGATCGCCGGCACTCGGCCGCGGGGCGCCACGCCGGAGGCGGACGCCGAGATGGCCGCCGAGCTCGCGAGCGACGAGAAGGAGCGTGCCGAGCACGTGATGCTCGTGGACCTCGGACGCAATGATGTCGGGCGACTGGCGCGATACGGCAGCGTGCGGGTGAGCGACTACATGACCGTGGAGCGGTACTCCCATGTGCTCCATCTCGTGAGTCAGGTGGACGGCGAGATGCGCGAGGGGCTCGACTCGCTCGACGCGCTCCGCGCCACCTTCCCCGCCGGCACCATGACGGGCGCCCCGAAGGTGCGCGCGATGGAGATCATCGACGAGCTGGAGCCCGAGCGGCGCGGCCCGTACGCCGGCGCCATCGGCTACATCGGCGCGGGGGGCGCACGGATGGACCTCGCGATCACCATCCGCACCTGCGTGATCGCGGGCGGCGTCGCCAACGTCCAGGCGGGCGCGGGAATCGTGCAGGATTCGGTGGCCGAGAGCGAATGGGCGGAAACGGAGAACAAGGCCCGGGCGATGCTCACCGCCATCGGCCGCGTGCGCGAGGCGATGGGAAGGGCAGAGTGATCAGGGATAGAGGGCGAGCAGATTAGGGATTAGGGATTAGGGATTAGGAAGGGCAGGGCGGCATCCGCTCGGCGTGTCGAAGTTCCTAATCCCTAATCCCTGATCCCTGATCACCCATCCCTTCCCACCAGCCTAGGCAGAGCCCGTCGCCCGCCCCATATTCCCCGGCGATGCCACTCCGCCTGATCAGCCCCGACGGGACCCAGTCGTACGACCTCCGCGAGGGGGTGCCGCTCATCGTGGGGCGCGCCCCCACCTGCGACCTGCCGGTGTTCGACCCGACGATCTCGCGCCGCCACGCCGAGCTGCGCAGCATCGACGCGACCCTGCACCTGCGGGACCTCGGCTCCAGCAACGGCACGTTCGTGAATGGCGAGAAGGTCGGCGAGGCCACCGCGGCCGCCGACGACCTCGTGGCCTTCGGCAAGGTGGCGTTCCGCCTGCAGCAGTTCACGCTCGCCACCCCGCCGGTGCCGATGGCGGGTATCATGGGGCCCGCGGGCGCCACGATCGTGCGCCAGATCCCCATGCGGGACTCCCGTTCGGCCTTCGACGGCCTCAGCGCACCGGCCACGATTCCCGGGGGCCTCACGCGCGCCGTGACGGTGCCCGGATCGTTTCCCGGAACCGACAAGAACCAGCAGAAGCTCGCGATCCTCCTCGAGGTCTCCAAGGGGCTGTCGCGCGCCGTGGACGTGGACACGATCCTCGACAAGATCGTCGGCTTCGCGTACCAGACGCTCGAGGTGGACCGCGTCGCGATCCTGCTGGTGGACGAGCATGGCGACCTCACGCCGAAGATCTCGCGCGACAAGCGCGGCGGCGACGTCCCCCGCTCCGTTCCGCAGTCCATCGCACGCAAGGCAGTGGAGGAGAAGGTCGCGCTCCTCTCCGACAACGCGGGCGAGGACCAGCGCTTCGGCGGTCAGTCGATTCTCATGCAGCAGGTCCGCTCCGCCATCTGTGCCCCGCTCATCGGCAGCGAGGACCGCGTGCTCGGCGTGCTGTACGTGGACAACCCGAGCGTCACGCACCGGTTCAGCGACGACGACCTGGAGTTCCTCGTCGCCTTCGCCGGCATCGCCGCCGTCGCCATCGACAACTCGCAGTTCGCCGAGCGGAGCCGCCGCGAGGCGCTCGTGCGCAGCAACTTCGAGCGCTACTTCGCGCCGCAGCTCGCGGCACGCATCGCGCACTCCCCCGAGGCGGCCCGGCTTGGCGGCGAGAAGCGGCAGGTGGTGGTGCTCTTCAGCGACATCCGCGGCTTCACCGCGCTGTCGGAGACCATGAACCCGGACGCCATGGCGAGCCTGCTGACGGAGTACTTCACCGAGATGGTGGAGTGCGTGTTCCGTCACGACGGCACGCTCGACAAGTTCATCGGCGACGCGGTCATGGCGCAGTGGGGCGCGCCGCTCGGCAATCCCGACGACGCGGACCGCGCGATGCGGGCGGCGGTGGAGATGATGCGGGAGCTGCGCGCGCTCAACGCACGCTGGCTGTCGGAAGGCCGGCCGACGCTGGAGATCGGCATCGGCCTGAACACCGGCGAGGCGTTCGCCGGCAACATCGGCTCGGAGCGGCGTCTGGAGTTCACCGTGATCGGCGACGTCGTGAACACGGCGAGCAGGCTGTGCAAGGTCGCCGGCCCGGGCGAGATCATCATCTCGGACGAGATGCGTCGCGCCCTTGGCTCGCCGCCGGTGCTGGACGAGCTGCCGCCCATCGACCTGAAGGGCAAGAGCCACCCCGTCCCGATCTTCCGGGTTCGCGGCGCGTGACGGCGCCGCCCCCCGCGGGCTACGTGCAGGTGGCGGCCGGCCGGTGCAGCGCGATCGTCCTGGAAGGCCACGAGCACGACGCGAGCGCCCTGCTCGCCGAGGGCACGCTCTACGAAGCGGCAGCACGGGACCTCGGGGCTCGTCCGCTCGCCGGCCGCGGCATCGCGTACGCCATCGCGCTTCCCGCGACCGGCACCCACGCGGTGGTCCGCCACAACCGCCACGGAGGGCTGCTCGCGCCGCTCACGCGCGACCTCTTCCTCCCCCCGACCCGCGCGCCGTACGAGCTGGCGACGTCGCTGCGGCTGCTCGCGGCCGGTGTCCGCACGCCGCGCGTGCTGATGTACGGGGTGGAGCGGAAGGCGTTCGTCCTGCGCCGCGCCGACGTCGTGACGCGCGTGGTGGAGGATGCGCGCGACCTCGCGACCTACATGCAGCCGCGCGAGCCGCACGCAGATCGGACCGCGGCGTGGCAGGCTGCCCGTGCGCTCGTGGACTCGCTGGACGCCGCGGGTGCGCGGCACCACGACCTCAACGTGAAGAACATCCTGATCGCGCGCGAGCGCACCGGCCTCGAGGCCTGGGTGCTCGACGTGGACCGCGTGGAGTTCACCACGGCATCGGCCGCACGTGCGGGCAACCGCGCGCGCCTGCTCCGCTCCGCCCGCAAGTGGCGCGACGAGCGCGGCGCGGCGTTCGACGAAGGCGCCGACTACTAGGCGGGCCGCCGGCGCGCGAGCACGTCGTCGTACACGTCGCGCGTCCGCATGGCCATGGCCTCGAGGCTGAACTCCGGCGCCCGCGCCCGCGCCGCCGCGCCCATGCGGGCACCGCGGGACCGATCGGTCAGCAGCATGACGATGGAGGCGCCGAGCGCCTCGCCGTCGCCCACCGCGCTGAGCAGGCCGGTCTCGCCATCCCGCACGATCTCGGGGATGCCGCCAGCCCGCGTTGCCGCCACGGGCCGCGCGAACACGAGCGCGTCGAGCAGCACGGACCCCATCCCTTCCTCGCGCGAGCTGAGCGTCACGACATCCGCCGCGGCCAGGAGCTCGTCGGCGTCGGTGCGGTAGCCGGTGACGTGCAGCACATCCTCCAGGTGTCTGGCGCGCACCGCCGCCTCCACGGCGCCGCGCAGCGGTCCGTCACCCACGAGCAGCGCGTGCAGCGACGGCATCCGCTTGTGCGCCGCCGCGATGGCGTCCACGAAGGTGAGGGGATCCTTGTGCCCCACGAGCTGCGAGACCTGCACCACCAGCGGCGCGTTCCTCGGCACGCCGAGCAGGGCCAGCGTCTCCGGGGTGGCCGGCGTGCGCACGCGGCGCACGTCGGTGCCGTCGGGCACCACGACAACCGGGGTCTGCAGCCCCGCCCGCTGCACGATGGCCGCCACGGCTTCCGACACGGCGATGATGGCGCTCGCGCGGCCGTACTTCCACCGCGTGCCCGCGTTGTCGCGCAGCGGGAAGTCGACGCGGCGGGCGGCGACGAACGGGATGGCGGTCCCGAGCGTGGCGAGGGCGGCGAGCGCGGCGCCGTGCGCCGTATGCGCGTGCACGATGTCGATGTCGTGCCGCTGGATGGCGCGGCGGAGCGCCCACGCCGCGCGCGGGTCGGCCTCGAACGACGGGTCAAGGGTCACCAGCTCCATCCGGCATTCCTGCGCGCGGGTCGCCAGCGGCTCCCCGGTGCGCGCCGCGATCACGTTACCCGCGCCGAGCGCCGTCAGTCCCCTGGATAGCCCCAGCACCTGTCGTTCTCCGCCGCGCCAGCCGCGTTCGGTATCCAGGTGAAGCACGCGCAACGGCGTCGGGCCTTGCGGCACCGCCCAACGAGTTGGAGTATCCACGTGACCAGCCGGCATGCGACGAGGTATGACTGGGAAAGGGGCCATCGAGTGTCTCCTTCACGAACGACGACTTCGTCGTGTACCCGCTGTCCATCGGCCAGGCACCGCGCAACGTGATCGTCCACTCCGCCTCACGCAAGACGCTCGCTCGATCGCCCGTGGCGACCGAGCCTGCACCGCCCGCCGCGGTGCCGGCGGCGGCCCCTGCCCGACTGTCGGCGCCGGACCGCGTGCTCGTCGTCTCGCTGGACAACCTCGGCGACCTCGTGTTCGCGTCGGTGCTCACGCGGCAGCTCCGGGCGCACTTTCCCTCGGCACACATCACGCTGTGGTGCAAGCGCTACACCGCGGACGTGGCGCCGCTCCTGCCGGGCGTGGACCAGGTGGAGGCGGCGGAGCCGTTCTGGGATCGCGCCCCGGGCGGGCGGCAGGGCAGCGGCATCGCCTTCGCGCGCAGCGTGATGCGCCTGCGCGCACGGCGGTTCGACGTCGCCGTCCTCGCCGCCGCACCCTGGCGGGCTGCGGCCGCGGCTGCGGCAACCGGGTCGGCACGCCGCATCGGCGTGGCGCATCGCAAGAACGCGCGCTTCCTCACCGACGTCCTGCCCCGGCAGGATCCCACGCGGCCGGTGCTCGCGGAGATGATGCGGCTGCTCGCGCCACTCGGCATCGCGGCCCCGCGGGAGCTCTACTACCAGCTCGACCCGACGCCCCTCGCCGGCCTGCGCGCGAGACTTCGCGGGATGCTCGGCCCCCGCGTCGCCGCGCTTCATCCGTTCGCGAGCCTGCGGAACCGGTGCGTCCCGCTGCTGCACTGGGTCCGCCTGGCCGGGGCGCTCGAGATGCGCGGATACCAGCCGCTCTGGATCGGCAGCCCCGCCGAGCTGCGCGAGGTGCACGCCGCCGGCGGCTCGCCGTCGTGGCTCAGCATGGACCGCATCGGTGACGGCACGATCGCCGACACGGCGGCCGCGCTCTCCCTTGCGCACCTCTTCGTGGGGCACGACTCCGGACCACTGCACATCGCCGGCGCGCTCGGCGTGCCGGTGGTGGGGGTGTTCACCCCGGGCGAGCCAGCGCGGACCTGTCCACAGGGCATCGGCCAGTCGCACATGCTCGTGCGCTCCTCGCCGCACGGCGTGAGCGCGGCCGACCTGCTGGACGCGGTCGACCGCCTGCAGCCGTCGCTGCCGCTCCGCCTGGTGCGGTAGGAGACGGCCGCGGGCCGGTCTGACAGCCGATCCGCTGGTCATTACTTTCCGGCATGCTCACCACCCCACTCTCCCGCGTCGGCATCGTGATGATGTCGGCGGTTGGGGATGCCGTCCACGTGCTCCCGCTGCTCACCGCATTGAAGCGGCATGCTCCGGAAACGCACGTCACGTGGGTGCTGCAGCCGGGAGCGGCGACGCTCGTGCGAGGCCATTGGGCCGTCGACGAGATCGTCACCTTCGACCGCGCCCTCGGATGGCGCGCCTATCCGGCGGTGCGCGCGGCGCTTGCGACGCGTCCCTTCGACGTCGTGCTCGCGCTCCAGGTGTACTTCAAGGCCGGGCTCGTCACCTCGTTCACGCGTGCACCGATCAAGCTCGGCTTCGACCGCACCCGGGCGCGCGACCTGAACTGGCTCTTCACCACGCACCGCATCCCCGCGCGCGACGGCCAGCACGTGCAGGACCAGTACTTCGAGTTCCTGGACGTCCTCGGCGTACCGCACGAGCCGCCGGTGTGGGACCTCGGCCCGTGGGACCACGAGCGCGCGCAGCAGCGCGAGTTCCTCGCCCGGTTCGGCCGCCCCATCGCGCCGATCGTGGTTGCCACGAGCAAGGCGGAGAAGGACTGGATGCCCGAGCGCTGGGCGGCGGTGTGCGAGGCGCTGTGGAACGACTTCGGGCTGCAGCCGGTGCTCGTGGGCGGACGCTCGCCGCGCGAGCTGGCGGCGGAGCGCGTCATCCTCGAGGGCGCGCGCGTGCCGGTGCATTCGGCGCTCGGGTCCGGGCTGCGGCCGCTCGTCGGCATCCTCGACGGCGCCGCCCTCGTGCTCTCCCCCGATACGGGACCGCTGCACATGGCCATCGCGCTCGACCGGCCGTCCATCGCGCTGATGGGCTACACGAACCCCAAGCGGGTCGGCCCCTGGCGGCGATACCACGACCTGCTCGTCGACGCCTACGGCGACCCGGGCGAGGACTACCCGATCTCCATGGAGAACCGCCCGGGGCGCATGGCGCGCATCACCGTCCGCGACGTGCTGGACCGCGTGGACGTCTGGCGATCGCGCTACGCCCGCTGATTGGCCGCCGTCACGGCCGCGAAGGCGTAGTCGAGTCCCAGCTCGCGCATCAGCTGCACCATGCGGTGCAGCGGCAGGCCCATGACGGAGAAGTAGTCGCCCTGCACGCGCGCCACGATCGTCGCGCCGAAGCCCTGGATGCCGTACGCCCCCGCCTTGTCCATCGGCTCCCGCGTCGCGATGTACGCGCGAATGGTCGCGTCATCGAGCTCGGCGAAGGTGACCTCCACCTCCTCCACCGCTGAACGCTCCTCGCCACGCCACTGCACCGCCACCGCGGTCATCACCGTGTGCGAGCGGCCCGAGAGGCGGCGCAGCATCTCGGCGGCGTGCGCGTCGTTCCGCGGCTTGCCGAGCACGTCGCCGTCCACCACCACGATGGTGTCGCTGCCGACCACCACGGCCCCGGGCTCGTCGCGCGCGATCACCGCGGCCTTGCCGCGCGCCAGCCGTTCGGCGTGTGCCGAGGGCACCTCTCCCGGGAGATACCGCTCGTCGATGTCGGCGGGGCGCACGACGTGGGGGATGCCCACGAGGGTGAGCAGCTCCCGCCGCCGCGGCGACTGCGAGGCGAGGATCACCAGCGGATTCGTCATCGTTCCAGCCACAGGGTCACGGGTCCGTCGTTCACGAGCTCCACGTCCATCATCGCACCGAACTCGCCGGTCTCCACCGTGGTGCCGCGCTCGCGCAGCAGCGCGACGAACCGCTCGTAGAGGGGCACGGCGACCTCCGGCCGCGCGGCATCGATGAAGCTGGGCCGCCGCCCCTTCACCGCATCGCCGTAAAGCGTGAACTGCGACACCACGAGCAGCGCGCCCCCGACGTCGGCGAGCGCGAGGTTCATCTTCTCGTCCGCATCGGCGAAGAGGCGGAGTCCGGTGACCTTGTCGGCCATCCACACGAGCGCGGCCTCGTCGTCGGCATGCGTCAGGCCCACGAGCAGGAGGTAGCCACGGCCGATGCGCCCGGTCACCCGGGTGCCGACGCGGACTTCGGCGCGCGAGACGCGCTGGAGGAGGACTCGCATGGGGGCGAAATCTAGCCTCGCGGTTCGGCCCGGGCTCGCGTGATCCGGCCACTCAGTCAACGGGGATATCCAGCCGCTCAGGGGATATCCGGCCGCTCAGTCGAAGGGATAAACGATTGAACGGAGGGGGCGGATCAGGACGGATACGTCTCCGGGCCGGCCACGGTGCACCGATCCAGGCCCTGCAGCATCCAGAGCTCATGGGAGTGTTTTGGGGGTGTAGCACCGTACCCATCCCTGGAGGGCCAGCCCGAGGCGGTCATCCGTTCCGGTCCGCCCCCCTCCGTTCAATCGTTTATCCCCTTCGACTGAGCGGCCATTCATGCCACGAAGGTCTGCGGGGGTCGAACCTTGAGCCCGACCCGCCCGGCCACCACCTTCCCCAGCATGTCCTCCACCGCGCGCCCGTTCGAGCAGACCGTCGACATCGAGACGCCCGAACTGGTCGTCCTCTCGTATTCCATCGCGGGCATCGGGTCGCGCGTGCTCGCCGCGCTCACCGACCTGGTGATCTGCCTCGTTGCCCTTGCGGCCCTGCTCAGCGGGTTCGCGATGCTCTCCACGCGTGGCACCAGCATGGGACGTGGCGACGCGAGCTGGGCGCTGGCGCTCCTGATCCTTCTCGCGTTTGCCCTCTTCTGGGGGTACTACGTCCTGTTCGAGGGGCTGATGGACGGCCAGACGCCGGGCAAGCGGATCCACCGCCTGCGTGTGGTTCGCGACGAGGGCTACTCGGTCACCTTCGGCATCTCGGCCGCGCGCAACCTGGTGCGCATCATCGACATGCAGCCGGGCTTTTTCTACCTCGTCGGCATCGCCAGCGTGATGTTCACGAAGAACGGGCGCCGGCTGGGCGACCTCGTGGCGGGTACCATCGTGGTGCGCGAGGAGGTGCGGCCGGCCCGGGCGAGCGTCACGCCGTCCAGGGGCGACCGCGCGCTGCCGCTCGCCACCGCGCTGAACGAGGATGAATACGTGCTGCTGTCGCGGCTCGTGGAGCGCTGGGCCCAGCTCGATCCGGCCCGCCGCACCGCGCTGGTGGAGCAGCTCGGCGTGCGCTTCGCGGCTGCGCTTCCCGCCGATGGCCGCCCGATGCGGGCGCAGCTGCTGGACCTGCACGAGCGCGAGCGGCAGTCGCGGGCGC
>JAQBPZ010000339.1 GCA_028287225.1 Gemmatimonadota bacterium | reverse complement strand
TCACGCCACATGCGATTCCTGACCTGCTCCCTCCTCCTCGCCGCCGCGCTCCTCATGCCCGCTCGCGCCATCGCGCAGGGGACCACGCGCACCCAGGCCGACAGCGCGGCGCTGCGGTCGGCGGGATTCGCCGACATCCTCCTCGGCGAGATCGTGCTGGCCACCGAGCGCGGGGGCGACAGCGCCTCGTCGGCTCGCACCACCCGCGCCGCCGCGGCGGTGGCCCGCGCCTACCGCGCCGCGGGCCGAACGCCCGCGATCACGGACGAGCTGCTGGCGCGCGCGATCAGCAACCACCTGGCCGGCGTGCCCTCGGCGGCGTCGGCGGGGGTGCTCCAGCGCGTGGACGAGCAGCTGTTCCGGCTCATGCTGCTCCAGGCGGCGCAGGGCGCGCGGCTCGTGGAGCAGAACGACCGCATCATCGAGCTCCTGCAGGCGCTGGCCGCACGGCGGTGACGACCGCGCCGGGCGCCTCAGGGTGCCGGCGGCGCGGTCCGGGGCAGGTCCTTGAGCACGCAGAACACGCGGCCGGCAATCACGCCCTCCGGGTCCTCGCATCGGAGCCGAATGGTCCTGGCATCGGTCAGCGCCTCAGCGGGGACCGGTTCGGGGCGCACGGGCGAGGTGCGGGTGACGCAGGCCGACACGAGGGCGAATGCGGCGATCGGGATGAGCGGCGAGCTCCGGCGTCGGAGATTCATGAGAAAACTTTCAGCATTACGCGCGCCAGCGCGGTTCAGCGCGTGCAGTGCGGCTCGCCCTCGTGTGGAGCGTACCCCCGGGATGCGCGGCGTGCCGCTCGTCCCGGCGTGGGGGGCGCAGCCCTCAGTGCTGGCGCCTGGCCGTGAACGCCCCGTAGTGTGCGGGCGGGCTCCGCGTCTCGAACTGGGCCCAGTACACGCGGCCGACGATGCTGTCTCCGGCGAAGCTCCCGCGCAGGCGCACGATCTCGCGGTTCGGGCCTCGCAGGTCGATCGCCACCGTCCCATTCGGCACCAGCACCCCGCCGCTTGGCGTGACGTTCGCGCTCGCATAGAAGAGCGGAGCCACGGGCGCATGATGCGTGCAGCCTCCCGGGCTCGCGCGGTAGTCCACGACGTCGCAGAACAGCCCCGACACGCTGTCGCTCACGAGTCGATACTGACGCACTCCTCCGCCGCCGACACTGTCCCCCGCGAACGTCATGGCGATCGAGAGCCGCGCGACGGTATCCGCCCGGTAGTTGGTGCAGTACATGACGGTGCACCCGGGCGAGCCGTTCCCCGTCTCGAAGCTGAACGTGTCCAGCGCCGTGGTCACGATCCAGCGCCCCTCGAGGGGCAGAGGGTCGGGCTTCACTTCGGGAACGGGCTCGGTCGCCGAGCACGCGGCGAGTGCGACCAGCGCGGCGAGGCATGCGACGCCGCGCACGAAATGGTTTCCGCTCATGTAGCGAATTTGCGAGCCATGGCACGCGCCGGCAAGCACATTTTACGCGGCACGTGGTACTGCTCCTGCGCCTACACGTTGAAGCGGAACAGCAGCACGTCGCCGTCCTTCACGACGTATTCCTTGCCTTCCTGCCGCATCACCCCCTTCTCCTTCACCCCCTTCCACCCGCCGTGCCCGTTGAAGTCATCGTAGCCGGCGTTCTCCGCCTTGATGAAGCCGAGCTCGAAGTCGGTGTGGATCACGCCCGCGGCCTGCGGAGCGGTGTCGCCGCGATGGATCGTCCATGCGCGCACCTCCTGCTCCCCGGCGGTGAAGTACGTCTGCAGGCCGAGCAGGTGGTAGCCGGCCTTGATGAGGCGATCGAGCCCCGCGCTCTCCAGTCCGAGGGACGCGAGGAAATCCTTTCGGTCCTCGGGCGGCAGCTCGGCGAGCTCGCTCTCGATCTTCGCCGAGAAGGGCACGACCTCGGCCTCCTCGCCGCTGGAGGCGATGGCGGCGCGCAGCGCCTTGAGGTGCACGCCTTCCTCGCCCGCGAGCTCGGCGTCGGTCACGTTGGCCGCGTAGAGGATCGGCTTGGCGGTGAGCAGCGAGAGCGGCTTGAGGATGAGCTTCTCCTCCGGCGTGAGCTTCGCCTCCCACAGGCCACGCCCGTCCTTGAGGTACTCGTTCGCCTTCTCGAGCGTCGGCAGCTCGGCCAGCGCTTCCTTGTCCCCGGTCTTCGCCGAACGCTTCACGCGGTCCAGGCGCTTCTCCACGGTGGAGAGGTCGGCGAGCGCGAGCTCGAACTCGATGACCTCGCGGTCGCGCACCGGATCCACGCCGTTCATCACGTGCAGGATGTCGTCGTCGTCGAAGCAGCGAACGACGTGCACGATGGCGTCCGTCTCGCGGATGTTCGCGAGGAACTGGTTGCCGAGTCCCTCTCCTTTCGACGCCCCTTCCACCAGACCGGCGATGTCGACGAACTCCACCGCCGCGGGGACGGTGCGCTGCGGCTGCACCACGCGCGCGAGCTCCTCCAGCCGGTCGTCCGGCACGTTCACGCGCCCGACGTTCGGCTCCTTGGTGGCAAACGGATAGTTGGCCGCGAGGACGCCCGCGCTGGTGAGCGCATTGAAGAGCGTAGATTTGCCGACGTTGGGAAGTCCGACGATACCGAGTCTGAGCATGTCTGCGTAATTGGGGTTGCGTTAAAGCTAATCGCGCGGCGTTCGGACCCTCTCGCACCATGCGCGGTTGCGGCCCGCGCCACCGTCCGCAGCAGTGCAGGGCTTCGTGACGCCAACCGTCGGAGGGCGAGGGAGCCGGCACGCGCAGAGCTGGCGTCTCGAGCGAGCGCAGCGAGCGATGAGTCCCGCCGGCGGCGCGCGTGCAGGCGACCGAGCTCGTTGCGTGGTGGCCTACTTGGAGCCCGCGCTGCTGCGTGACAACACATCCAGCGCGCCCTTGTTCCCCGCACGCACCCACGCCTCGATCGCCTCCGTCTCCACGTCGAACAGCCCGCGGATCGCGTCGCCCTCGCGCTTGCCGACGGCGCCGAGCACGAAGTCGGTGAGCGGGCCGCCAGGCGCGCGCTCCGGATCGCCCACGCCGAGGCGCAGGCGCGGATACTTCTGCGTGCCGAGCGCGCCATCGATCGACTTGAGGCCGTTGTGGCCTCCCGCGCCGCCCTCGGGACGGAAGCGCCAGCTGCCCGCGGGAATCGCGACGTCGTCCACGAGCACCAGCAGGTCGTTCGCCGCGGCCCAGAAGGGCCGGCGGGCGTACTGCACCAGCACGCCGCCGGAGAGGTTCATGTACGTCTGCGGCTTCACCAGCCGGATCGGCTCCTTCACGCCGGCGAGCTGGCCCTGCACGACCTTGGCCTGGCCGTCCTTCTTCCACCCGGTGAAGCCCCACCGGTCGGCGAGGTGGTCGATGAGCCACCAGCCGACGTTGTGCCGGGTGTTCTCGTATTCCTTGCCCGGGTTGCCGAGCCCCACGATCACCTTCATGCCGGCGTCCTCCCGCGGCGAGTCGTGAAACGACGACGGCTTCGCCTGGTGCAGGCGAAGCCGTCGCGTGAATGCTGCCAGCCAGTCGCGGATTACTTCGCGTCCTCGTCGGCCTTGCCCTTCGCGATGAGCTCCGGCTCGGCGACGGCATCGCCCTCGGCGGCCGCCTCGATGGCGGCGCGCGGCGCGATCACGGCGCACATCGTCGCATCCTCATCCGACAGCACCTCGATGCCCGCGGGCAGGACGAGGTCGCGGACGTGGAGCGAGTGGCCCATGGCGAGATGCGCGACGTCGACGTCGATGTGGTTCGGGATGCTCGACGGATCGGCCAGCACCGAGATGCTGTGCATGATCTGCTCGAGCAGCGCGCCGCTGAGACGCACGCCCTCGGGCACGCCGACGAACACGAGCGGGATGTCGACGGTCACCTTCTCGCCGGCCACCAGCTCCTGGAAGTCGATGTGGAGCACGTGCTTCTTGAACGGGTGGCGCTGGATCTCGCGGATCAGCGTCTTGGTGGTGGCGCCGGCCAGGCCGAGCTCCACGACGGTGCTGCCGGTGGAGATGCTGCCCAGCAGCTTGTCCAGGTCACGCGTGTTGACCGACAGCGCCTGCGCCTCGCGGGCGTGCCCGTAGACGATGCCCGGCACGCGGCCCGATGCGCGCAGCTTGCGGGCGACGCCCTTGCCAGTGTCCGTGCGCAGCTCGGCGCTCAGGGATGCGGATGCCATGTTGTGCGTCCTTCATTGAAACGTCTTCGACTGCAGCGAGCCACGATGCCGGTGCTACTCTCAGGCGGCTGCGTCCGCCCTACCATGCCGGGGCTGCCTGCTCGGCAGCGATATCGCGGGGAACCCGGAATATAACGGGGGAGAACGGTAGGACGGTAGGACGGCGGGCGGTTTGTCGGTTGTCGGTTGTCGGTTTACGGCCTGCCTCGGGACGCAGGGGCTGACCCGGGCTGGCCGTAAACTGAAAAACCGGAAACCGACAAACGCTTTCAGTCCTACCGTCCTACCGCCGTTCAGTCGAACAGGCTCGACACCGACTGCTCCGCGTGCGTGTAGCGGATCGCCTTGCTGAGCAGCTCGCCCACCGAGAGGATCGTGAGCTTGTCGAAGCGGCGCTCCGGAGGGGTGTGGATGGTGTCGGTGACCACGACCTCCGCGATGGGCGCCTCCGTGAGGCGGCGGACGGCCGGGCCGCTCAGCAGGGCGTGCGTCGCACAGACGTAGATGTCCTTGGCGCCCAGCCCCTTGAGCGCGCGCGCCGCGCCTTCCACGGTGCCGGCGGTGTCGATCATGTCGTCGGCCAGGATGCAGTCGCGCCCCTCCACTTCGCCGACGACGTTCACCACCTCGCTCACGTTCGCGTGCGGCCGGCGCTTGTCGATGATCGCGAGGGTCGCATCGAGCCGCTTCGCGAAGCCGCGCGCCATCTTCGCGGCGCCCACGTCCGGCGCGACGATGACCGGGTCCGTGAGGTTCTTGCGGCGGAAGTACGCGCTCAGCACCGGCATCGCGTAGAGGTGGTCCACGGGGATGTCGAAGAACCCCTGGAGCTGGTGCTGGTGGAAGTCGATGCCGAGCACGCGGTCGGCGCCGGCGCTCATGATCATGTTGGCGACGAGCTTCGCCCCGATGGCGACGCGCGGCTGGTCCTTGCGGTCCTGCCGCGAGTAGCCGTAGTACGGCATCACCACCGTGATGCGCGCCGCGCTGGCCCGCCGCGCCGCGTCGATCATGAGCAGGAGCTCCATGATGTTCTCGGCCGGCGCGTTCGTCGGCTGGACGATGAACACGTCGTTGCCGCGGACGTTCTCATCGATGCGGACGAAGATCTCCCCGTCGGCGAATCGCGTGCAGGTGAGCTTGCAGAGGTCGATCCCCAGCTGCTTCGCGATCTCCTCGGCGAGCGGGCGATTCGCCCGGCCCGCCAACAACTTGAACCCGTGCGACGGTACGGCGAGGCCGTCCATTACAAACCCTTGTCAGAAATGTGATACGGCGCTGCACACGGCATATCCGTGATGGGCCGTGCGGAACGGACCGACCCACTACCTCGACCAGCGAAAGTGCTCGTCTGACTGTGGCAGTTCGGGCAGAGCCACGTCAGGTTGCCGATTCGATTGTCGTTAAAGATACCGTTGACGTGGTGGAGTGGCAGGGTCAGCGGTCGATCGTTGTACGCGCCCGTGAGGCCGCAAGCGCTGCACTGATGCGGTCGGACTGCGGACAAAGCCGCACGTCGCAGCACCGTGCCCGTGATCGTGGACGCTTCGCAGAAGATTTCGGCAGGAGTCCGGCGCCTCGCTACCCGCACTGCAACGAGGCCACGGAATTGGCGGCGGTAAGGCAGGTGCACGAAGCGACAGCGAGCGCGAGGTCATCGTCGGACCAGCGTCGCACTCGACCGCGCATGATTCCCCCGCGTGGATTCGAACCACGATCAGAAACTCCAAAGGTTTCGGTCCTGCCATTAGACGACGGGGGAGCACGCCGGCTCCAGCCGCGAAAGCTAGTCGAGCAGACGCACCGGCTCAACTCGGTCCGCCGTGCGCGTGACGATCACGCGCCCGCACGGCACGCTGTCCCGCACGCCGCGGGGCGGCTTCGACGCGCCCTCCGGAAGGACCCCCACCACCACGGAGCCCGACCCGCTCATCATCGCCGGCGCGCAGCCGATCGACCCGAGCCACTCCACGAGTCCGGCGATCTCCGGGTGCCGTGCGGTGACCGGCGGCTCGAAATCGTTGCGGGCCAGCGGGATGAGCGCGTCCCACGACGCGAGTGCTCCGGGCGAGAGGACCAGTGCCGACGGGCGCTCCGCGCCGCGCGCCGCGCGCGCCTCCGCCAGCCAGCCGTACGCACGGGTGGTGTCCACCCCGAATGGCGGGACGACGAGCACCACCTCGCGCGGCGAGAGGGGCGAGAGCGCCAGCATCCGCTCGCCGCGCCCCCAGGCGAGCGCGTACGGATGCTCGCTCGCGAGGAAGGGCACGTCGGCGCCGAGGGTCGCCGCGATCTCCAGCAGCGCGGCGCTGCCCAGGGGCGACGCCGACAGGGCGTCGAGCGCGCGCAGCACCGCCCCGGCATCGGCGCTGCCGCCCCCGAGCCCGCCGCCCACGGGGATGCGCTTCTCCAGCTCGATGGCGAAGCCGTCGGGTCGCCCCGCCGCCTCCATGTACGCCGCCGCGGCGCGCCAGGCGAGGTTGCGCTCCGCCGGACCGAGGTCCGTTCCCTCGGGAACGCCCGTGACCTGGAGCGAGCGCGTGCCGGCCGGCCGCACGCGAACGATGTCGGCGAGCGCCAGCCGCAGGAACAGCGTCTCGAGCTGGTGATGGCCGCCGGCCTCGCGCGCGAGGATGCGCAGCCGGAGGTTCACCTTGGCCTGCGCGTGCACGCACGCGCCGGCGGCACGCCACGCGCCCGGAGGTGTCACACGGCCGCGGCGGAGGGTTCGTCCACCTTCTCCACCGTGCCGATCTCGCCCATCGACAGCCCGGTCCGGAGGAAGTAGTACGCGCCGATCACGTTGACGGGGATGTACGTCAAGACGTGATACGTGATGGCCCACGACACGGCCAGATCGCTCGGCACGCCGTAGAGGCCGAGCCCCGCCTGCCCGAAGAGCTCGAACACGCCGAAGAAGCCCGGGCCCTGCGGGGCGGCGACGCCGATGGCGACGAGGCCCTGCAGGAACAGCGCGGACGACATGGGCGTGGTGATGCCGAACGCGCGGAACGCGAGCCAGAAGGCCAGCGCGTTGCAGAGCCAGTGCGCCACCGTCCAGCCGAGCACTGCGGCCAGGCGGCCGGGCGTGCGCAGGATGCTCATGCCGTGGATGATCGCGACGATCGCCGCGCGTCCCCTGGCCTCCAGCTTGGGCGCGATGCGCCGCGCCACGGATTCGTAGAGGGCGAGGATCCGCTCCGGCAGCAGCACCACCAGGTACATCGCGACGACGAGCACGCCCACGAGCACCACGCCCTTGAGCGCCCAGCTCGAGACCGAGCGCCCCATCACCTGCGCCTCCGGGGGGAACGCGGGGTCGAGCATCGCGAGGAACATCAGGCCGAACACCACGATCACGTCGAACACGCGGTCCACCGCGAGCGACGCGAAGGCGGCGGGGAAGGTGACGCGCGGGGTGGACCGCGAGAGCGCGTACGCCCGCGCCACCTCGCCGGCGCGCAGCAGCGCGACGTTGTTGATCATCATCCCGATCACCGTGGCGCTGAACAGCGGCGTGAACGGCAGGTTCGGCGCGATCGGGTCCAGGATCGGGCGCCAGCGCAGCGCGCGCAGCGGAAAGGTGCACGTCGCCACCACCACGGACAGCAGCAGGAGCCCGAGGTTCGCGTGCCGGAGGTTCTCCAGCACCTTCGCGAAGGCGATGCCGCGGAACGCGAAGTACAGGCACGCCGCGCTCAGGATGATGCCGAGCGCACCACGCCAGCCGATCTTCATGGATGCACGCTCACGTGGTCAGCGCCAGGTCCAGCAGGTCGAAGAGCTCCTGCAGCTTCTCCGGGTCCACGGTGCCGTGCTGGTCCTTCACCTCGCCGCGGATCTCCTGCGCGCGCACGATCGCCGCGCGTCCACGATAGAGCAGGCGGTCGATCGGCACGGGCGGCTGCTCGCCGATCGCCACCGGTGCGGCGAGGGGGGTCG
>JAQBPZ010000328.1 GCA_028287225.1 Gemmatimonadota bacterium | reverse complement strand
CGCGGGTCCCGTGCGGCGGGCATTCACTCCGGGGCGGGCGCCGAGCATGCCGAGCGCCTGCTCCACGTTGAGCGTGTCCAGGGTGAGCTCGCTCTCCCCCGCCTCGCGGCGCTGCTCCAGGTAGCGCCGCAGCGCCTCTCTAGCGTCCATTCGCTGGCTCCCGCTGCGCCACGCGACCCGGCTGCATCAGCAGCGCCTCGGCGCGGTCGAGGATCGCGTCGGCCACCGCCGACTTGGGCATGAGCGGCAGGACCTCGGGCTCGGTGCCCTGCCGCGTGAGGAAGGTGACGCGGTTCGTGTCCACGCCGAACCCCGCGCCCGGCTCGTTCGCGTCGTTGAGGACGACCAGGTCGAGCGCCTTGCGCTCCAGCTTCCGCGTCGCGTTGGCGAGCAGGTCGTCGGTCTCCAGCGCGAAGCCCACGCACACGCTGCCCGGCTTCCGGGCGGCGAGCGTGGTGAGGAGGATGTCGGGGGTCTCGTGCAGCTCAAGGGTGCGCGGCTGCCCGGTCTTCTTGAGCTTGCCCTCGGCGCGCGCGGAGGGCTGATAGTCGGCCGGAGCCGCCGCCATCACGAGCAGGTCGCTGGTCGGCAGCTGCGCCGCGACGGCGTCGCGCATCTCCTCCGTGGTCCGCACGTTCACCACCGTGAGCCCGGCGGGGAGGGACACCTGGAGCGGGCCGGCGACCAGCGTGACGTGAGCACCGCGCCGCCAGGCGGCGGCCGCGATGGCCACCCCCATCTTGCCGGTGCTGTGGTTGGAGAGGAACCGCACCGGGTCCAGCGCCTCCTGCGTCGGGCCGGCCGTCACCGTCACCCGCGTGCCGGCGAGGGGCGACGCCGGCTCCAGCAGCCGCCCGACATGGGCAAAGATGGCCTCGGGCTCGGGCATCCGGCCCGGGCCGCTTCCCTCGCCCGCCGCGAGCAGGCCGTCGTCGGGGGGGAGGAGGGCGTAGCCGAGGGCAGCCAGGTGCGCGGCGTTCGCGCGCGTCTGGGCGTGCGCCCACATGCGGTCGTTCATGGCGGGCACGAACAGCACCGGACACCCGGCCGCGAGCAGCACGGCGGTGAGGAGGTCGTCGGCCTGGCCGGTGGCGGCGCGCGCCATGAGGTCGGCGGTCGCCGGCGCAATGACGATACAGTCAGCCGCCTTGGCCAACCGGATGTGGTCCAGCGTGCGCCCGGCGTCGAACAGCCCGGTGTGGACGGGACGCCCGGTGAGCGCCTCGAAGGTGACCGCGCCCACGAACTCCATGGCGGCCCGCGTCATCACGACGTCGACCTCGGCGCCGGCCTTCGCGAGGAGGCGCGCCAGCCACGCGCTCTTGTAGCTGGCGATGCCGCCCGAGACGCCGAGCAGGACGCGCCGCCCTGCATACGGTCGCAGCGTGGAGTCGGTCACGGACGGGTGGGAGGCGATTGAGGGCGTCACCGACGCCCGGTTGCGGTGCGGCGCTACTCGGCCGACCGCTTGCGCGGGATGACGCGGTACTCGATGTCGCCCTTGGCCAGCTCTTCCAGCGACTTGGTCGTGAGCTTCTTGTCGCGCGACGCGCCGCCGGGGAACTCGTTCAGGGCCCGCGCGTACTTGGCGGCCACGAGGACGCCGAGGTACTTGTTGGCGGCGTGCTGGGCAATCTCGACCGGTGTGAAGACTCGCATGACTCGTTTCTCTCTGAGGTGTACGGCTCGGCGTGCTACGGCGTGGTCTGGCTTTCGATCTCCTGCTCGAGCCGCTGGATCAGCAGCCCGACCTGCTCCCGGAGGTTCTTGACGCGGTTGCGGCTCAGCACCTCGGCGTCGATGATGGACTCGACGCTCGTGACCGCGCGCTCCAGGTCGTCGTTCACGATCACGTACTCGTACGAATCCACTTCCTGCAGCTCCTGCAGCGCGGACTGGAGCCGTGCGGCCAGCTGCGCCGGCGTCTCCGTCTTCCGTGCCTTGAGGCGCTCCAGGAGCACCTCGGCCGACGGCGGCAGGATGAAGATGGTCACCGTGTCGGGAAAGACGCGGATGAACTGCACCGCCCCCTGCACGTCGATGTCCATCACCACGTGCTTTCCGCTCGCCAGCACCCGCTTCACCTCGGACCGGCGCGTGCCGTAGAGGTTGCCGTGCACCTCCGCCGATTCGGCGAAGGCCCGCTTCTCCCGCTCGGCGATGAACTCCGCACGGGTCATGAAATAATAATCACGTCCCTGAACTTCGCCCGGTCTGGGTGCCCGCGTGGTGCACGAGACGGAGTAGCCCAGGTCGTGGCGGCGCGCCAGCAGGGCGCGCGCGATGGTCGTCTTGCCCCCGCCGCTGGGCGCGCTCAGGATGAGCGGAAACGCGTTCATTCCAGGTTCTCCACCTGCTCGCGGATCCGCTCCAGCTCTTCCTTGATCTGCAGCACGTCGGCCACGATGGCCGCGTCGTTCCCCTTGCTCCCGGTGGTGTTGGCCTCGCGCAGCATCTCCTGGAGGAGGAACCCGAGCCGCTTGCCGACGCCATCCGGCTGGGCGGCGAGGAGGTTCTGGCGAAAGGCGGCGATGTGCGCCCGGAAGCGCGACAGCTCCTCCTGGACGTCCAGCCGGTCCGCGAGCAGGGCGATCTCCTGCGCGATGCGCACCTCGTCGATCGACACCGACTCGGAGAGCTCCCGGACGGCGGTGCGAAGCCGGTCCCGCTGCTCCACCACCCGTTCCGGGGCGCGGACCGCGATCCGGTTCAGCGCCGCCTCGATGACCGCGAGGCGCTCGTCCAGGTAGGTCACCATCCGCGCGCCCTCGTCACGCCGCATCTCCAGCAGTGCGGCGACCGCCCGCTCCACGATCGGCACCAGCGCGGCGCCGGCGTCGGCCGGCAGCTCCTCGCGTACCGCGCCGGCGAACACGTCCGGCAGGCGGAGGATGGTCCCGATGTCGATGGGCTCGGCCAACCCGTGGCGCTGCTGGAGCGCGCGAAGCTGCTCGACGTAGGCGGCGAACCGCGCTTCGTCGATCGGGGTGGTGCCCTCGGCCTCGTCCTCGCGCTCGAACCGGGCGCTGAGGGTGACGTGCCCGCGGGTGACCGAGCGGCGCATGGCCTCGCGCACGTCGCCTTCCCAGCGGGACAGCACGTTGGGCAGTTTGATGGACGGACTGAAGAAGCGGTGATTCACGGAGCGGACTTCCACGCTCACGCGACCACCGCCCACCGGCCCTTCCGCCGCTCCGAACCCCGTCATGCTACGTATCATATGAAGTCTGCTAAGTTACTGTCACACAAGGACATTGTCAATTGAAGAAGTCCCAGCGCACGCCGTAGAACTGTGTCTGCCGCGGCAGGGTGAACCCGGGCACCTGCGCGTAGCGCTGCTGCACGAGGTTGCGGAACTGGTAGCTCACCACCGCGCTCTGCACGCGGATCTCCAGCTTGAAGTCGAGCGTCCGGGACCCGATCGCCGTACGGACCGTGTCTCCCGACGCGAACCGGGTGTTGGAGCGGTACTCGTGCGCCACCGACGTCAGCAGGCCGAAATTTCCCTTGGGAAAACGCTCGAGCAGGTTGGTCTGGAGGTAGAGCTCGGCGCGCGTCTGGTAGCGTGGGCGGTAGAGGCCGGCCGTATCGCCCCACGCCACCGCCCACGCGTCCACGTTGACGGCGCGCCAGAGCCGGCCGCGGAGGCTGGCCGTGGTGGCCGTGGCGCTGCCCTCGGTGCGCATCGCCTCCGCCTGCCCCGAGCCGCTTCCCAGTCCCGCCGCCGGCAGGAGCGTCGTGGCCCCGCGATGCAGCAGGCCCCCGCCCACCCACAGGTCCCGCACCCGCAGCGCCGCCTCGGCCCGCAGGCTCGTCCGCCCCGCCAGCTCGTAGCGGTACGCGGTGGACGTGGTGCTGTCGAACAGCTCCGGGCCCAGCGGGAGGTCGGAGAAGGTACCGTTGGCCCGGAACACCGGCGTGGGGGCGCCGGGAGTCACGACGCGCTCGAAGACGCCGCCACGGCTGCGCGCGGCCGATCCGACCAGCGCCACGTGCCGCAGCAGCTGGATCCGGCCCGTCGCCTCCGCGCGCGCGGGGGTGAACGGGCTCCGCCCCTCGCCGAAGAGCGACACCGCGAGCGGGTCGGTCTCCAGGCTCGCGCGCACGGACGGCACGGCGCTCGTCCTCCCCGCCGCCACACGCACCCGCTCCGTCACGCTCACCCGGCCTGGCCCGCGCCGCATCCCGCCGGTGAAGAGGAACTGGTTCTCGTAGGTCGTGGTGTCGCGCCGGACCAGGGTGTCGGCGCTGCTCGTGGCGGGATTGCCCGAGAACCCGTGCGACGAGGCGATGACCTGCGCCCAGCGGGCGGCGTCGGGATCCCCGTTCGCCAGCCGCAGGTATGCCGTGGTGCGCCGGGTGTCCATCGGCGCGATGGAATCGAGCGTCTCGCTGAAGCCGCCCTGGCCCATCCACACCCCCCGGTTCACGTCCGTGCGCTGCGCCACCGCGTCGGCGCTCCACGCGCCGCTCGCCATGCCGAAGCGGAGCAGGAACGAGCGGGTGTCGGACGATGGGAGGCGCGACAGCGGCTGGGTGCTGCCCTGCTCCGCCGAGACCTGGAGCGCCCCGCCGCGCGAATAGCGCCGGCCGAAGTAGCCGCGGAAGATGTTGGTGTTCTGGTCGCCGGTGAGCACGTCGGCACGCGTGTAGGGCGTGGTGCTCGACACCCGCCAACTGCGTGCGTAGACGCGCACCTCGTCCGCGCCGCGCTCGATGCGTAGCTCCTCCAGCGTGTGGAGCGGGAGGTCGTTCACCGGCGAGCGTCCCTGCTCGCGCTGGTCCATGGGATCCAGCTCGATCCCGTCCAGGAAGATCCGGACGCCGCGCAGGTCTCCCTGAAACGCCACCGCGGTCGGCGCCACGTACCAGCCGGTGGCGAGGGTGGTCAACCCCGGCACGCGCCCCAGCAGGTCGGACAGCGTGAGCGCACCGGTCGCGAAGATGGCGGCGCGATCGTAGATCCGCGGCGCCCCGATCTCGAGCACGGGCGGCGCCTCGGCGCGGGCCAGCGGCGCCTTCAGCGTGTCCACGGTGCGCTGCTCGCCCCGCCCCAGAATGCCCTGGGCGGCCGAGTCGTTGCGGAGCATGGTGTCGGCGCGTGCCGGCAGCGGGATGGTTACCGAGTCCCGGCGCGGCCGAGGCGCGCGAGATCGGAAGAGCGT
>JAQBPZ010000323.1 GCA_028287225.1 Gemmatimonadota bacterium | reverse complement strand
TTCCACTCGCAGAACCCGGAGGCGGGGTTCATCCATACCCCCGGGCTCAAGGTCGTCTATCCGAGCACGGCGGCCGACGCGAAGGGGTTGATGAAGGCGGCGATCCGCGACGACGACTGCGTGCTCTTCTTCGAGCACAAGTACCTGTACCGGCGCATCAAGGGCGAGATGCCGGCGGGAGACGTCGTGGTGCCCATCGGCAAGGCCCGGGTCGCCCGGGAGGGCAGGGACCTGTCCATCATCACGTACGCGGCCACCGTCTACAAGGCGCTGGAGGCGGCGGAGCAGCTGGAGCGTGAGGACGGCCTCTCGGTGGAGGTCATCGACCTCCGGTCGCTGGCCCCGCTGGACGACGAGGCGATCATCGCGACGGTGAAGAAGACGAACCGCGTGCTCATCGTGCACGAGGACACCCGCACCGGCGGCATCGCCGGGGAGCTGACCGCGCGGATCAGCGAGTCGTGCTTCGAATGGCTGGATGCGCCGATCCTGCGCGTCACGGCCCACGACGTGCCTCTGCCGTATGCGCCGTCGCTGGAGGACTTCGTGCTGCCGCAGACACCGGACATCGTGCACGCGGCGCGGCGGCTGGCGGCGTATTAGCATGCGGGACACCGATAATCCCGACCCCCTGGTCCCGGAGCAGACGAGCACCGGGGTTTGGCCTTATGTTGGGGTGGGCTGCATGACGGCCGTGATCGGGTTCTTCGGCACGGCGATGATCTCCGTGCTGGTCGCGAAGCTCGTGGGGGTCGCGACGGGCTGCACGGCGGACGCCGAGACGGGGGCGCCGTGCAATTGGCTGACGTGGGCAGTACGCGGCGGAATCCTGGGCATGGTATGCCTGCCGTCGTTCCTGATCTGGCGGATGCGGCAGTCGCGCACCGCGCATACGAACTCCGAGTGAGAGGCTATCGCAGTGGCACGCGTTGACGTCATCATGCCCCAGATGGGCGAGTCGATCGCCGAGGGGACGCTCTCGAAGTGGCTGAAGAAGGTCGGCGACGAGGTGAAGCGCGACGAGCCGATCTTCGAGATCTCCACGGACAAGGTCGACGCCGAGATCCCGGCGCCGTCGGCCGGCATCCTGGTGGAGATCCTGGTCACCGAGGGGCAGACCGTGCCCGTGCAGCAGCTCGTGGCCCGGATCGAGACCGACAAGAGCGCAGCGGCGAATGCCCCGGCGCCCAGCGCGCCGGCGCCGGCAGCGGCGGCCGGCAGCGCGAGTCCGACGCCGGGATCCGCTGCGGGGGCCCCCCCCAGTGCGCAAGCTGGCACCGGATCGGCCGCCGGCTCCCATCCCGTTGCCGCGCGCGGCGTCGAATCCACGCCGTCCGGCAACGGACTCGAGGATCGACTCCGCACGAAATCCTCTCCGCTCGTCCGGAAGATCGCGGCCGAGCACGGCATCGAGATCGCCGCCATGCAGGGGAGCGGCATCCAGGGCCGCGTCACGAAGCGCGACATCGAGCAGTTCATCGAGTCGGGCGGGCCGGCGCGTCAGCAGGCCGCTCCCGCGCAGCACGCCACCGCCCCCTCCATGCACGCGCCCAGCGGTGCGGTCCAGCATGGGCCGGCCCCGGAGCCGTGGGCGGGGGACAAGGTCGAGGCGATGTCCAAGATCCGGTCGCTCACCAGCGATCACATGGTGGCGTCGCGCCGCACCAACGCGCACGTCACCTCGTTCTTCGAGGTCGACCTGACCCGCGTGGCCCGCCTCCGGCAGAAGAACCGCGCCGCGTTCGAGGCACAGACGGGGCAGAAGCTCACGTTCCTGCCATTCATCATCAAGACGGTCGTCGACACCCTCAAGCAGTTCCCGGTGCTCAACGCCGCCGTGTCTGGCTCCAGCATCATCTACCGGAAGCAGTACAACATCGGCATCGCCGTCGCGCTCGACTGGGGCCTCATCGTGCCGGTCATCAAGGGCGCCGACGACCTCTCGCTGTCCGGGCTCACGAAGAATCTCAACGACCTCGCCGATCGCGCGCGCTCCAAGCGGCTGAAGCCGGAGGAGGTGCAGGGCGCGACGTTCACCATCACCAATCCGGGCGTCTTCGGCTCGCTCATGGGCACGCCGATCATCCCGCTCGGCACCTCGGCGATCCTCGGCCTGGGCGCCATCGAGAAGCGGCCCAAGGTGGTCACCGGGCCGGACGGAGAGGACACGATCGCGATCCGCACCTGCGCCTACTTCTCGCTCTCTTTCGACCACCGCATCGTGGACGGCTCCGACGCCGACAAGTTCCTCGCGACGGTGAAGAAGGGCCTCGAGTCATTCGCCGATTCCGCCCTCTGACCATGTCCCGCGTCCTCACCATCCAGCGCACGCTCGTCACACCGCGCGACCGCGAGAAGTTCGCCCTGCGCCTGCAGCGCAACCAGGCGTACTACACGCAGGCGGGCTGCCGCTACTGGGTGTTCGAGGAGACCGGCCTGCCCGGCGCCTTCCTGGAGTTCTTCGAGGCGCCGGACGCCCGGACGCTGTCCACGGCGCACGCGTCGTCGCCCGAGCGCATTCTCGACCCGGCACGCATCTATCACGAAGTGGAGCTTCCGTAACATGCCTTCCCGTACCGTCACCCTCGACGGCCGCACCTGGCGCGTCCTCCCCTCCGGCCGCGTCACGCAGTACGACCGCGACGAGTTCGCGCTGCTCTTCATCTCGGGCACCGGCGACGATCAGGAGATCCGCGTCACGCGCTACTCGCCGCAGGGCACCCGCTCGCGCGAGCAGTCGCTGACGGAGCTGAGCGACGCCGACCTCGCGCGCCTGCTCACCTCCTCGCAGCCGGGCGAGATGTCGCCCGAGGCCGGATACCGGTCGTGACGACCGGCGCGGGGCCGACGCGGTTCGTCGACCTCCACATGCACTCCACCGCCTCCGACGGGTCCCGCGCGCCGGCCGACGTGGTGCGCGCCGCCCACGCCGCGTCGCTGGCGGCCATCGCCCTGACCGACCACGACACGGTGGACGGCCTGCCCGAAGCGCAGGCCGCGGGCGCCGAGCTCGGCGTGCGCATCATCAACGGCGTTGAGCTCAGTGCCGTCGAGGGCGACACCGAGACCCACATCCTCGGCCTGCACCTCCAGGACACCAGCGTGCTCGCCCGCGGGCTCGCCGAGCTGCGCGACATGCGCGAGCGCCGCGCTGTCCGGATCGTCGAGATGCTCGATGCCCTGGGCGTGAAGATCACGATGGACGACGTGCTGGGGCAGGCCGACGGCGGCGCCGTCGGGCGCCCCCACGTCGCGCGCGCGATGGTCGCCTCCGGGTGGGCCACCGACGTCCGCGACGCCTTCGACCGGTACCTGGGCGCGGGCAAGCCGGCCTACGTGGGAAAGGACCAGCTCAGCATGCCCGACGCCATCGCGATGATCCACGCCGCCGGCGGCCTCGCGGTGCTCGCGCACCCGGGCTGGGCAGGCACCCGCGAGCGCATCGAAGCCCTGGTGCAGCAGGGGCTGGACGGCGTGGAGGTGAAGCACCCCGGCCACTCGTCCTCCGACACCACGCGCCTGAAGGGCCTCGTGGAGCTCCTCGGACTCGTTCCGAGCGGGGGGTCCGACTGGCACGGCGCCGCGGAGGGGCCGCGCACGATCGGGATGATGAACGTGCCGCCGGAGTGGCTCGCGCTGCAGGACGCGCGGCTCGCCGCACGCGGTCGCGTCGCCGCGGGCTGACGCCGTGCCCACCACCACGG
>JAQBPZ010000288.1 GCA_028287225.1 Gemmatimonadota bacterium | reverse complement strand
GCGCCCGGCGCTCGACGAAGTGCGCGCCGCCGCCGCGGCGGTCGCAGAGTTGGGCGCCGCGCCGCGGGGCACGCTCCGCCTGAACGTGTCGAGTGCCGCCGAGAGCTTCCTCGGCGGGCCGCTGCTCGCCGGCTTCAGGGCTGCATATCCGGACCTGCGGCTCGACGTGCTCGTGAGCGACACGCCGACGGACATCGTGGCGTCCGGCTACGATGCCGGAGTGCGCCTGGGCGAAGTGATCGACCGCGACATGATCGCGGTGCCCGTGTCTGGGGAGATGCGGCTCGTCGTTGTGGGCGCCCCCTCGTATTTCGCGCGCCACCCGAAGCCGGCACACCCCCGGGATCTTGCGGCCGCCGTGCACGTCAGCCCCGCGAGCGAGGTCTCGAGCTCCGCGGATCGGCTGCGACGCCGAGAGGGCATTCTCATGCCGGTCGTCACGGCTGGTCCACGTGGCGAACGCGGTGCCTGTCGCAACCTGAATGGGCACGATTTGTGAGTTTGCTGCCCCCGTCATCGCGTAGGTCGGCTTCCGGTGCAGGAACGCCGCGGCGGCACGTTTGGCGCTCGTCCGCGCCGTGCCGCCTTCCGACGCGGCCTCAGGGAGTCTTGCCCGCATGGATGCTCACACCTCACCCGGGTCCGCTTCGCCGAGCGGCGGAGATCCCGTCGTTCCAGGCCCTGCTGGGACGGAAGGCCCGGATTTCCGCGCTGTCTTCGACGCGATGCCCGGCGTGAACCTCCTGCTCGCCGTCGACGCGCCGCGCTGGACGATGCTGGCCGCCAGCGACGAGCGGCTCGCCGCGACGCTCACGACGCGCGAGGAGACGCTCGGTCGGCCCCTGTTCGAGGTCTTCTCCGACGCCAACCCCGAGAACGACAGGCCGACGGGGGAGTCCAACCTCCGGACGTCGCTCGAGACCGTGGTGCGCACCCGGGCGCCGCACCGCATGGCGGTGCAACGCTTCGACATCCGACGCCCGGACGGCACGTGGGAGGTTCGCCACTGGGCGCCACGCAACGTGCCGGTGCTCGGCCCCGATGGCGCGGTCCGGTACATCCTGCACCACGTCGAGGATGTGAGCGAGGTGGTGCGGCGCACCGAGGCACACGCCAAGCTCCGCAGCGAATACGTCGTCAGCGAGGACGCTCGGCACGAGCTCGAGGGCGCGAACGAGTTGCTCCGCGACCAGCAGCTCGAGCTCGAGATGGCGAACCAGCAGCTGCAGGAACAGCACGCCGATCTCGAGATTCAGGCCGACGAGCTGAGAGTCGCCGCGGCCGCCCTGGAGGAGCGTACCGCCGAGGCAGAGCGCGCGCGTGCAGAGGCCGAGGCGGTCCGAGCGCGCACGGACGCCGTGCTGGCGAGCATCGGCGACGCCTTCTACCTGCTCGATCGGGAATGGCGCTTCACGCACGTGAACGCGGCGGCGGAGCTGCTGCTCAAGACCACGGCAGCCGCGCTCATCGGCCGAACTCTCTGGGACGCCTTCCCCGACGTCCTCGGCTCCGTATTCGAGCGCCCGTACCGCGAGGCGATGGCGTCGGGCCGGCCCACTTCGGCCGAGGCGTTCTTCGCGCCCCTCCTCACCTGGTTCGACGTCCGGAGCTACCCATGGCCGGGGGGCCTGATGGTGCACTTCCGCGACGTCGGCGCACGGCATGCGGCCGAGGCCGAGCGTGAGCGCCTGCTGGTGGCGGCAGAGGCGGCGCGGGCGGACGCGGAAGCCGAGCGCGCGCGAACGGCGGGAATTCTGGAGGCCATGGCCGACGCGCACTTCGTGCTCGATGCGGACTTCCGCTTCGTGAGCGTGAATGCCGCGACCGAGCGCAATCTGGGACACACGCGCGAGCAGCTCGTCGGGCGCAGCATCTGGGAGCTGTTCCCGGGTACGGTGGGCTCCATCTTCGAGCGTTCGTACCGGCAGGTCGCCACCGCGAAGGTGGCGGTGCATTTCGTCGGCGAGTACGAGGAGGGCGGGCTCACACTCGTGCCGGAGGTCGACGCCTACCCCACGCCCGACGGCGGGGTCGCCGTGTTCTGGCGCGATGTGCGCGCGGAGGTGCAGGCGGTGGCCGAGCGCGAGCGGCTGCTCGCTGCGGCCGAGGCGGCGAACCGGGTGAAGAGCGAGTTTCTCGCGGTGATGAGCCACGAGCTACGCACCCCGCTCAACGCCATCGGCGGGTACGCCGACCTGATGGAGATGGGCATCCGGGGCCCCGTGACCGAGCAGCAGCGAGAGGATCTCGGACGTATCCAGCGCAGCCAGCGCCACCTGCTCGGACTCGTCAACGAGGTGCTCAACTACGCGAAGCTCGAGACGGGCACCGTGAGCTACGAGCTCGCGGACGTCCCGGTCCGCAGTGCACTCACGGAGGCGGAGGCCCTGGTGGTCCCGCAAGCCCGCATGAAGGGGCTGGTGTTCGAGGCGATCGACTGCCCGGACGACCTCGTGGCGCGCGCCGACCCGGAGAAGCTGCGCCAGGTGCTCGTGAATCTGCTCGGAAACGCGGTCAAGTTCACAGAGAGCCGGGACGGCCAGCCGGGGCGCATCTCGGTGTCCTGCGCGCCGGACGGCGAGCGTGTCCGCATCGCGGTGCGGGACACGGGAATCGGCATCGCGATGGACAAGCTCGGCGCCGTCTTCGAGCCGTTCGTGCAGGTGCGGGCGACGTTGACGCGGACGGCCGAGGGGACGGGCCTGGGCCTGGCAATCAGCCGCGACCTGGCGCGCGGGATGGGCGGGGCGCTCACCGTCGAGAGCGAGCCCGGGGTCGGCTCCACCTTCGTCCTCGTGCTCCCGCGCGCGTAGGCGCTGCCGCGCTGCTGCCCGAGGCCCTTCGCGCGGCCGTGTCGGCGCACTTCGCCGGTGCCGCAACGAACGGCGTGGGCGCGGCGGTGGCACCAACGTGAACGCCGCCGGATCGGGACCACAATGCGGCCGGAGATGTCGATCCGGTCCGTCTCGAGCCGCCTGAGCGAACCCCTGACAGCCGCTGCTGGTGGGGACTACTGCGCTGCCTCGACGTGTCGGCCGAAGCGGTCGAGGATCGCCTGCCATCCCTCGCGCTGCTTCTCTGCCGGATATACGGACTCCGCGTCGAAGACCTCACGCACCAGGACGCCGCCGTCACGCTCCTCGAAATCGACCGTCACCTCTCGGCCATCGCCCATGCGGTAGCTGATGGACTGCTGGGGGACGATGCGAGTGTAGGTGCCGGCGAAGTCGAACCCGAAGCTGCCGTCCTTCGCCTCCATGCGCGACGTGAACGTGCCCCCTTCGCGCAGGTCGACGGTGCTGGACGTCGTATGCCAATCGTCGCTGGCACTGTTCCACTGCATGATCTCCGCGGGGGTGTTCCAGGCGGCCCACACGCGTGCCGGGTCGGCCTGCACGCGGGTTTCGACGGTGATCTTCACGGGTTGTCCTCTCTGGTTCATGGTGTTTCGCCCACGGCACTGCGGCGCACCAGGGAATCCGAGCGACAGAGCTCCGATGCCTGCGTGCCCGACATCTT